>SKJK01000009.1 GCA_007121995.1 Desulfobulbaceae bacterium | reverse complement strand
CCTCTTCACTCTGCTCATATCGATCTCCTCTTTTTTTCATGAAAAAGGGCATGCAGTCATCCTGCCGCCCCTGACGGTGACCCTTCTTTTTCTCTGCGCACTGTATGGCTACTCCATTGCCGCCGCCCTCTTGCTGCAACGGGGCAAGGGAGTCCCTGTCCGCCGGTTCGCGATAATCCAGCTGCTCTCTGACACCGTTTTTGTTGCCCTGCTGGTATATGCCACCGGTTGCAGCCAGTCTATCTTCACCCCGGTGTTCATTCTGCCGGTCATTGCTGGCGGATTGATTCTCTCCAGAATGGGAGGACTGATTCCAGCAGCAGCGGCAACCCTGTTGTACGGCGTTGTGCTGACGAGTGAACTCGTCGGCTGGATCCCCGATTACTTCTTTTCAGGTCCGTACCAGCCTCCGCCGACTTTTCTCACCGGCACCAACCTCTTTGCCGTATACGGGGTAATTTTTTTCCTTGCCGCCCTGTTGAGCGAACAATTGGCGCGACGGCTACGATTCACCGAGGAAAAACTGACCAAGACCTCGCTGGAATATGACCGGCTCTCTCTGCTCTATAAACAGATCTTTGATGACATCAGCACAGGTATTATCACCACGGACCATGGCAATTGCATAACCTCGTGCAACCGTGCAGCGGAGCGCATCACCGGTTATCCACGGAGAGAAATCCTGGGACAACCGTTCAACCGCTGTTTCCCTGGCATCCTGCTCCGAGAAAAACAAGGCAGGAGTGTCTGTGACTTTGAAAAAACAGATGGGATAAAAATCAGGATAGGATATTCCTTTTCCTACCTTAATATGCCGATAGGACAAGGAGCGGATGCAGACCGGCGAATGAAATGGAAGGTGATCACGCTGCAGGATATCAGCCAGATCGAACGGATGGAACAGCAAATGCGTGAAGCGGAAAAGATGGCAGCCATCGGCGAATTAAGCGCTTCCATTGCCCATGATTTCAGAAATCCTCTGGCAGCTATTTCCGGATCGGCTCAGATTCTCAATCTAGAGGCGGCAAACATCGCCTCCCTCAACCCTGACACCTTACGCTCATTGCTTGGCATCATCCTGCGGGAATCAAACCGGATGGCCCGGACCATTACTGATTTCCTTCATTTTGCCCGACCAGCCCCCATCCAACCCGAATGGTTTGATGTGAACCGTTTACTGGATGAGGTCCTGCATCATGTACGAACTGAACGTAATGCACCGGTTCCAGAAGCAATCATCAAAGAAATCGATACCCGTCTTCACTGCTGGGCCGACCGTCAGCAACTCCACACCGTCCTGACTCATCTCCTTGACAATGCCTGCCTGGCCACTGCCGGAACCAGTGAAGCCATTGTTGTCACTGCCTACGAAATACATGAAGACGGTATGGAAGGAATCTGCATGGAGGTGCGCGATCAAGGCCCCGGAATCCCGGCCGAGCTGCAGGAAAAAGTCTTTCAACCATTTTTTTCCAGCCGCACAGACGGGACCGGCCTGGGCCTGGCCATTGCCCGCCAGGTTATCGACAATCACCACGGCACCATAACGATCGAAAGTATCGATCCGCAGGGCTGTACAGTCCGTCTGTATCTACCGCTACCGCAAACAGTTACGCCCTGATCGTCTTGACCCGAGCCCCCAAGCGCTGCAATTTGCCCACCATGTCTTCATAACCGCGTTCGAGATGATATATCCTTGAGACCTCAGTTTTTCCGGTTGCCGCAAGACCGGCAATGACCAGGGAGGCTGAAGCGCGCAGATCGGTGGCCATGACCGGCGCGCCATTGAGCACGTCGCGGCCCACACCACGGACGACGGCACGTGATCCCTCGATCGCGATATCAGCCCCCATACGCTTGAGCTCGGGAACATGCATGAATCTGTTTTCAAAAATTGTTTCGTGGATAATGGACGTGCCATCTCCCTGCACCATCAGGGCCATGAACTGGGCCTGAAGATCGGTGGGGAAGCCGGGAAAAGGTAAGGTGGTGATATCGATACTGCGAAGGCGGCAACGACTGGCCCCCTGGTTGTCGGGACAGGATACCGTTATTGAAGTAGACGAAATCCGGATATCAGCCCCACAAAGAGCCAATTTATCGGAAAGGGCAGGAAGATGTTGGGGATTGCAATTGGTAAGGGTTACCGCACCACCGGTGGCGGCAACGGCAATCATGTAGGTCCCGGTTTCGATGCGATCGGGTATAATGGATGCTTCGCTGGCGTGTAAGCGATCAACCCCGCGCACGGTCAACAGATCCGTACCCTTCCCTGATATATCGGCGCCCATCGCTATGAGCATATCGATGAGATTACCGACCTCCGGTTCCCTGGCGGCGTTTTTTATGATTGTCTCGCCTCGGGCAACAACTGAAGCCATCAGCAGGTTTTCCGTGCCTGTCACCGAAGGCAGGTCAAAATATACGGTGTTACCCTGCATATGTCTCTCCTGCACTCGTGCCTCGACATACCCCTGTTCGAGTTGGGTGGACACCCCCAGCTTCTCAAACCCTCGCAGATGATAATTAATGGGTCGGGCACCGATGGCGCAGCCCCCGGGCAGGGAGACCCGGGCAAAACCGCACCGGGAAAGCAAAGGGCCCAGTACCAGCACCGATGCCCGCATTGTCTTGACCAGTTCGTATGGTGCTTCGACACCGGTCATCTGATCAGTATTGATACGCAGGGTCGGACCGCTCCGCTCCCATCGGGCCCCGAGAATCTCCAGGAGGGTGAGCATTGTTCTGGTATCACGCAAATCCGGGACATTATGCAAAGTATGCCATCCAGGGGCTAAAAGTGTGGCAGCCATCAGGGGCAGAGCGGCGTTTTTTGCGCCGCTGATCGCAATGCTTCCATACAGAGGCTGTCCGCCTTCAATGATCAGCTTATCCATAACCAACCGGTTAAAAGTAAAAATAGAACCTTTGCATTCAATCGAAAGGACCTCACCTGTT
>SKJK01000319.1 GCA_007121995.1 Desulfobulbaceae bacterium | reverse complement strand
TTTCTGTGCCCACCGGAAACTTCGGTGATATTTTCGCTGGGTTCGTGGCTCGCAACCTGTTGCCTCCGGGCTGTATTCATACCTTGATCCTGGCCACCAACGCCAACGATCTCCTCACCCGCTTTGTCACCCGTGGCGATTATTCCCGTGGAGAGGTTATTGCCACCAGCAGTCCTTCCATGGATATCCAGATCGCCTCCAACTTCGAGCGGTATCTGTATTATCTCCGCAATGAAGATGGGGACCAGGTGCGGCGGGATCTCGAGGGTTTTGCCGCCACCGGCCGGCTCGACCTTTCTGCCTGTACCGAGCGGGTGGCAGCGGATTTTCGTTCTCGTTCGGTTTCCGAGGAGGAAACCATTGCCACTATCGGTGATTTTTATCGGCAACACGACTACCTGCTTGACCCACACACCGCGGTTGGTGTCAAGGCCGCTCAGGATCTTCGTCACCCAGACCGGCCGATTGTCTGTTTAGCCACGGCCCATCCAGCCAAATTCGGCGAGGCGGTGACCCGCGCCATTGGCAGTGAGCCCCCCTTGCCGCCGGCTTTGGTCGACCTGGCCGATAAGGAGAGCCGCTGCATGGTGCTCGCCCCCGATATCAAAGAGATCAGAGACTATATAGCCCGCAATGCTTTGCAATGAGTTGCGGCCAGGCTTTGTCTTTCCACGGTATCCTGGCCGACACGCTTCGTTCAGGGAGCCGCCGGAGGGGCCGCAGCCAGCCGTCTGCTGTCAGAAAGGTGTATGATGATGGAGAAGACCCTGTACCAGCAACACGTGGAAGAGGCGGTCGCTTTTCTTCATGAGCGCATAGTCGAACCACCTGAGGTGCTCATCCAACTGGGGACTGGTTTGGGGGAGCTGGCCAGAACCATGGAGCACCCTGTTACCATTGCCTACGAGACAATTCCCCATTTCCCCCGTTCCACTGTTACCAGTCATGCCGGCAACCTGGTGGTTGGCCGACTGGCCGGGAAGCGGACCGCCGTCCTGCAGGGACGTTTCCATTATTACGAGGGGTACTCGGCCCGGGAAGTGGCCTTTCCTATCCGGGTACTGTCGCTTCTGGGCGTGCGGACAGCTATCATCACCAATGCCAGCGGTGGGCTCAACCCGGCTTTTCGTCCCGGCACGCTGATGGCTTTCTCCGATCATATCAATCTACTCGGCGATAACCCCCTGCGTGGACCCAATGTTGAAGCCTGGGGTGAGCGTTTCCCCGACCTCTCTAGCCCCTACGATCCGCAACTGCGCCGACTGGCTCATCACTGTGCTGAACGGCTGGGTCTGGATGAGGTGACGAGCGGCACGTATGTCTGTATCCCCGGGCCAAGTCTGGAGACGCCGGCGGAAACCCGTTTCTTGCGACTGATCGGCGCTGATGCCGTGGGGATGTCATCGGTGCCGGAGATTCTGGTCGCCCTCCACGGTGGGTTGCGGGTACTGGGCCTCTCGGTGGTGGCCAATGTCAATGATCCGGATAATTTTCAACCTATTCTGCTCGATGATATCATAGCCTCCGCCCGTAGGGCAGAGCCGCGCCTGCAACGGTTGATTCTCGAAATTCTAGCGGAGTTGCACCATGAGTAAACAGCAGGTCGACCTCATCCTTACCGGCCAGGTTCTAGTCACCATGAACACTAAACAGCCGTTGATTGCGGAGGGCGGCATCGCCATTACCGGTGACACCATTGTCGCTGTCGGTGCAGCAGATGATCTGCTGGCACGTTACCAGGGGACCATGGTGCTGGCCGAACCGCATGGACTGATCATGCCGGGTCTCGTCAACGTTCATACCCACGCTGCCATGGCCCTTTTCCGTGGGCTGGCCGATGATCTTCCTCTGATGCAGTGGTTGCAGGAGTATATCTTTCCGGTGGAGGCTACTCTCACCGGTGAGTTGGTCTACCAGGGAGCGCTGCTCTCAATCTGCGAGATGATCAGGTCAGGAACCACTTCGTTCTGCGATATGTACCTTTTTGCCGATGATGTGGCCAGGGCTGCTGCTCAGTCGGGTATGCGGGCCTGGATCGGTGAGGTGCTCTATGATTTTCCCTCTCCCAATTACGGGACTCTGGAAAATGGATTTGCCTGCATCCAGAACCTGTTGGCCCGATATCGGGACCATCCTCTTGTTACCATCACCCTGGATCCCCATGCTGTCTACACCTGCTCGCCGGATCTGCTTACCCGCCTTGGAGCCATGGCCCGGGACGAAGGGGCTTTATATGTTATTCATCTCTCCGAAAATGAAGAAGAAGTCCGGACTTGTCGGGAGCGGTACGGCTGCTCTCCGGTGGAGCATCTCGAGTCGTTGGGATTGCTCGGACCGTATGTGGTGGCAGATCATTGCGTTGTCCTGACCGAAGCTGAGATTGCCTTGCTGGCCGAACGGCAGGTCAAGGTAGCCCACTGCCCGGAATCAAACCTGAAGCTGGCCTCGGGCATCGCTCCGATTGTGCAGATGCTGCAGGCCGGCATCACCGTCGGCATCGGTACCGACGGCAGCGCCTCCAACAACGATGTCGACATGTTCGGAGAAATGAATACCGCCGCCAAAATCCACAAGCTGGTTCACATGGATCCCACTGTTATGAATGCTGCCACCTGCCTGCACGCTGCCACCCTCGGTGGTGCTGCCGTCCTGGGCGCCGAGAAACAGATCGGCAGTCTTGAACCGGGTAAAAAGGCGGACTGTATTGTTCTTGACCTCAACCAGCCCCACCTGACCCCCATGTATCATCCTGTCTCCCATCTGGTCTACGCTGCCCGAGGAGGTGATGTCGTGCATTCGGTGATCAATGGTCGTCTGGTGATGCGCGACCGGCAAATTCTGACCCTGGATGAAGCGGCCCTTCTAGCGCACATCACCGTGATTGCCGATGATCTTGCCCGTTTTCGTAATGGCGGTTGACATGTCGGCAGTCGAAGTGCTACTATAAAATCTTGTAACTGCAGCCAGC
>SKJK01000306.1 GCA_007121995.1 Desulfobulbaceae bacterium | reverse complement strand
GTTCGCGGACCGTACCATTGATCTCCGGGCCGGCCAGCCCGGCCTGGGAAGTGGAGAAAAAATGGGCTTCAAAATTGTCAAAATCCCCTTCCTGCCGCATTCGTTCCATGAGCACAGAGCCCACCATTCCTCGCCAGCCGACAATACCTACTTTCTTCATAATTTCGTGTTCCGATGTTAGTTGCTGTTCATTGAATATGTTGCATGATCATCAGGTTTTTGTTGGGGTTCGTGCTTCACCCCAACCTGCACGGCTACCATGCAGTTTTTTCCCGTCGGCCCTTAGTGTAAACGAAAATACCCCTTCAGCTCATCAGCAATAACCGGAGCCACTGAGTACAGCTGGAGCAGCTCGTCGCTTTCCTGCCCTGGATAGGTATCCGCACCGATGATACAGGTAATCCCTCTTTCAACAAAACGCTGGCGGGCATTGCCGGCCAGGACCAGGTGGGTGGCCATGATCATAACATCCACGGCACCCGCTTCATAGCAGCGGTCCACGGTCTGGAGCATGGAACCGCCGGTGCGAATCATGTCATCACAGATAATGGCCGTCCGCCCCCGCACCACACCGGAGAGCTGACCGACAATGGTTTGATCAACGTCGTAGCGGTCTTTATTGGCGGCCGTGTGCGAGCAATTGAGCAGTCCGGCCAAGCGTGCCACCCGTTTGGAAAAACCGTAGTCCGGGGAAACGAGAACAAAATTCTCCAGCCCCAGTGCCTGGATTTTGGCTGCAGCCACCTGCTCTGTCCAGAGATGACGGGTGCGGACCTCGCCGGCGTGGGCATGCATCACCGATTCGGAATGCAGGTCAATAAAAGCGACATAATCCGGACGGGCCCGGAAAATCTGCCGGGTGCGGGTGATTCCCTTGGGGATTTCCCCAGACTCGGGTTTAGCACGCTCCATGGTCGAATACCCCAGGTAGGGGATAACCACGTTGACCGACAGCGCGTTCCAGTAGCGCGCTCCGGTGATCAGGTCGATGAGTTCCTGGTGGGCGCAATCGTCCGGGGTACTGGCGATGATCACCAGGTCGTGTCCAGCGATATCCCGGGGAAAGGCATGATAGAGTTCTCCGTCGGCAAAAGTCCGGGTAATCATCTCGGTGACCGGGATGTCAATTTCCCGGGCCACGGCGGCAGCCATCCGGGTTGCAGCACGGTTACTGACGATAATGATATTCTTTCGTTTCGGCATGCCCTTTCCTCCCTGTTAATGGTTATCAGGCCAGAATCTCACCGACGATGGCGTCCCCCATGGCTGAAGTGGCAACCGGAACAACACCGGGGGTGGCGATATCCCGGGTCATGATTTTTCGGTCGAGAATAACAGCCACCGCCTCCTCAATGGCAACCGCTGCCTGCTCCTGGCCCAGGCTGTATTTGAGCATCATTGCCGCGGACAGGATCTGGGCGATGGGGTTGGCAATCCCCTGCCCGGCTATGTCGGGGGCGGAGCCGCCGGCAGGCTCGAATAAACCGAATTTTGAGCTGTTGAGGCTGGCCGAGGCGAGCATCCCCATGGAACCGGTGAGCATGGCGGCCTCATCGGAGATGATGTCCCCGAACATGTTGCCGCAAAGCATGACATCAAACTGGTGCGGATCACGGACCAGCTGCATGGTGGCGTTATCGATGTAGATATGGTTCAATTCCACGTCCGGGAAGTCCCGGGCCACCTCCTTGACCACCTCACGCCAGAAGACCATGCAGGTCAGGACATTGGCCTTGTCCACCGAGGTAACGCGGCCCCGGCGCAGACGGGCAGCCTCAAAGGCCATGCGGGCGATGCGCTCGATCTCAGCACGGGTATAGACTTTGGTGTCCCAGGCCCGCTCACCTGGACCGCTGCCTTCCCGCCCCTTGGGTTGGCCAAAATAGATCCCCGAGGTCAATTCACGAACCACCAGGATATCAAACCCATCCCCAACGATGTCAGCCCGCAGTGGACAGGCACCAACCAGGGCTTTGAAGACCTTGGCCGGACGCAGGTTGCAGAAGAGATCAAAATGTTTGCGCAGAGGCAGCAACGCTGCCCGCTCCGGTTGTTCCGCCGGCGGCAGCCTCTCCCATTTAGGTCCGCCCACCGAACCGAACAGGATAGCGGCACTATGTTCACAGGCCTCCAGGGTCGCTGGCGGCAGGGCCTCGCCGCAGTTGTCGATGGCCACGCCGCCGACATCGGCATGAATATAGTTGAGAGTGAAATCGAATCGACGCTGAACCGCGTCCAGGACCTTGATGGCTTCGGCCATCACCTCGGGTCCGATGCCGTCACCGGCCAGAACCGCAATTTTGTGTGCCATGAATACCTCGTTTGCAGAAACGGAACGTTACCGTTGTTATGGTCAAATAAAACTTTCATTTTTACCAGATCAGCCACAAATATTCCAGCAAGAAGTATCAGCAGGCGCCAACCGTGGCCAGGACCCGGGGAGCACCGGAAAAGGGCAGGTGCAACGTCTGGATAGCAAGGATGCGCCAGGGTCCGGAGGGGTGCTGCTCGATACCGGCCAGGCTCTCTGTTCTGGCAAGCATGAGCAGAACCCGTGTCTTCGGCGTGACTATGGGTCGCACCAGAGGGAGGAACAGCCCCGGTTCTGCCACGGCCCGGCCGGTGATATGGGTGAAACAGCCCTGTCGATCAGGGGTGAAGGCCTCGATGCGCTCAGCAAGCACATCCGTATTGGTAAGCCTGAGGGTACGGATAAGATGGCGGAGAAAACTGACCCGTTTGGCCCTGGGTTCCGCCAGGGTGAAGCGGGCCTCGGGCAGCACAGATGCCAACACCAGTCCGGGAAAACCGGCACCGCTGCCCACATCAAGCAGGTGTACCGGCGCCTGTCCCTCCTCCTGCAGCAGCGGCAGGAGGGTCAAGGAATCGAGAAAGTGGGCCTCAATGATCTGCGCCTCCGGGGTGTCACGGGCGATCAGATTCACTCGCCGGCTCCACTTGACCAATTC
>SKJK01000364.1 GCA_007121995.1 Desulfobulbaceae bacterium | reverse complement strand
CGCACGAACGCTCACGGATCCAAGGCAAAGGATGTCCACGTAAAAATCCACAGCGATTGTTGTACTCTCCAGTTTTTTCTCTCTTCCAACAGCCAATCGACGATATATTAAGGGTCAGGTTCCATCTCTTCTCTTAGCGACTCTCGTGCTGGTAAATTTCCCACTGGACGTTCGCCATTGCTCGTGTCTGCTGTTTCTCGCGGTGCTGGAGTTGTGACAATATCAAATGATCCTGCTTCGAGAAAATTCTTCAGCCGGACCCGTTCTTCAGCAACCGGAGCAGCAGCCTCGTTTCTCCCGCTCCCATCACTTTCCAGAGTGTCCAACGTCTCCAGGTCGACAGCTGCTATCTCTTCCGTATCAGGCAGGGGCGAATCTTGTTTGTCCAGCAAAAGCGTCTGACTTGCTTCCTGGAGAACAGCCTGAATCTCTTCCTGCAGTTGAGGCAGCAATAATTCATCAATATCGCTGGTGCGAACTTCCCCAAGACCCGTCTCTTCGCCAGCACCATGTGCCATTCCTTTTGATGATTCTGCTTCTGCCTGAATATCGCTCTCCTCCTCCTGCATGCTGAAAAAAGTCTCATTTACAGAAGAGTTACCCGTCTTGTCAACGAGGCCATCAACCTGGTCAGGGCTGGCAAACGTCTCCACCTGCTGGTGGCCCATATTACTGACGCCGGTCATTTGCTCAACAGAGAATTCGGTTCCAGTATCCATGCCCTCGGCCAGTTGCACGACAGAAAACTCAGCATGATCCGCCATACTCGATGCATAGTATAGATATCCGCCTCCCCCGAGCACCAACACGAAGAACAATCCCAGAAAATGACGAGCACCTGTTTGTTTTGCAACTCGTTGTTCTCCAGAAGTGCTGTCAGCATACTTTAAGGCAGTACAGTGCTGCTTTCTTGCCACCATGGCATCATCGTCGTCACGTACCGAACGATCGATATCATCGTTGCCCTGGCATGCCATACGGTTACTTTCCACCGATCGGTTCCTGTCTGTAGACCGGTGGGATGCACCAGCAAATTGGAATTTTTCTGCATTCGACCGGATGAGACCAGCATCGATTGCAACGGCCTGCATCGTACTGCCGATAAAAAGGGCTACATCGCATATAATGTTTATCTGTCCCGGATATCCGCCGGAAAATTGATGTATTTCCAGAAAGGCATCATCAGTGAAAATCTTCTGTTGGCAACCGGCAACCTTGAGCCGATGCTGAATATATATACCAGTTTCTTCAGAAGTAAGCGGTTCCAGGTGATGCAGAACCAGCTCATAATTCCTGAACGCCTTGATAATCGGCCCTTGCGTACCATAAGTATCTTCGAGTTGGCCGACGAGACAAACAGACAGCCTCTCCGATGTGTTGGAAAAGAGCTCAATGATCTCTTTAAGTTCTACGATTAATTCAGGGGAAAGCTGCTGTGCTTCATCAATGACGAGCAACACATTTCTCTTTTGCTCTCCTGCTTTCCGTACCAGGGATCGAATCTGTTCATGGAACTGTTGACGATTTTTACACCGTCCCGGCAGCAGTAAAGCATACGTTGTTGAATCGTAAAACTCTTCAATCGTCAACCGGGGGTCTGCAATCATGGCAACAAGCATTTGAGGTGCCAATTCAGCCAAAACCATGTACATAAGGGTCGTCTTGCCGCTTCCAGGACCACCGGTCACAAGAGTCAGCCTGCCCTGGTGCTCCAGGTCAGATCGCAGATTGTTGAGGATCTTTTCAGAGTTCGTTCCCCACCAAAAAAAATCTGGGTCAATAGAGGCCTGAAAAGGTGCCTTATTGAAATTATACAATGGTTGATACATGCTGAACCGGTATGTGCAGTCGTTTCAGTATCCGCACCCACATGTTTTGAAAAGTATCCCGAAACAAGCGCAGGCGGCAGGGGCTCCATGGCCTCACCATGATAACAGTCTATTGCTGTAAGACATCCTTAATAGCTTCTAAGACCGGATTGATCTCGGTGGCGGCCGGTCTGGAAACAGCAGGGCGTTTGACCAACTTATTTCGCACGCAGTCATACTGTTCCCATCCCTTAAGCGAGGCATCCAGATTAACAACATTCCATTTTGGGTGACCATGTTGCTGCAACCAGTCAAGTTTTTCATAGATTTGACGGCCAACCTGGCCGACATTTTCACAGTGATCACCACGAAAATTAAAAGAAACCAATACCGCCTTGACAGCCATGGTCGACACCTCCTCGTGCTGCCAGGCATAAGTATCAGCTGGAATGACAGTTTGTGGGTAAAATTCAGCGATAGCCTCGTTTTGAATCGGAATTAAAGCCAGATCGTCGCTATTATTGATTTCATTTATAAATAATTGCACGGGATAACCGGCCACATAGAACATGGCATCAATCTGCCCGGTTTTGAGTTGACTGAGCGCATCATTTGTTCCTATGGTGACCATCTCTGAGGGAATGATACCGGATATCTCAAAAAGAAGCCGGACGGTTAAGTAGGTACCACTGCCTTCCTGGCCGATTGCGACCCGTTTCCCCTGCAGGTCCGCAAATTTTTTCACACCGCTGCGCCCCACCAGATGAATCTCCTCATTGTAGAGCGGAAACACCATCTTGATTTTTTGGGAAATTTGCTGCAGCACAGGGTCAGAGCTTATCCTGACTACAAAAGCAAGGACGTCAGCCTGAACAATACCGAGCTGCGTGTTGGGCCGCTTAAATACAGCGTACACATTCTCCACTGAGCCTTCAGATGGTACAACGTTCAATCGTATATTTTTCTCTTTGACAATCTCAGCAATATTGAGGCCGAACTGGTAGTAGGTTCCTTTGGTACTTCCGGTCACCATGCCCATGGATACCTCGGGGGCGGCATACCCCCACAGGACAGGCAACAGCAACAAAGCCATCCCCAGTAAAGCGATTTTCCATGCTTGCTTCATGACATGTCTCCTTTGAAGTTTTTCTGGATCCGTGAGTG
>SKJK01000153.1 GCA_007121995.1 Desulfobulbaceae bacterium | reverse complement strand
ATGCTTGGCGCCTAAAAATCCGCGGTTCCCTCCCTCAACGGCGGTCACCACAGCCGCTCCGGCTCCATCGGCAAACAGGGTGGCCGTTTTTTTATCTTTTGGGTTTAAATATTTACTCATGGCATACGCGCCGATGACCAGGATTGTTGAGTACTCAGGGCCAGAGCGGATATATCGACTTGCTACTTCTAAACCAACCACAAAGCTTGAGCAGGCAACGTTGACATCAAAAGCACCGGCATGGGTCGCTCCCAAACGATAGTGGACTGCAGACGCGGTGGAGGGGGAAATATGTTCCGGCGTATCAGTGCCGACAATAATCAAATCAAGTGCCGTGGCTGCCAATCCGGCATTTTGTAAAGCTCTCTGAGCAGCTTCAACACACAAGTCTGCCGTGGATTCATTTTCCTGGCACCATCGGCGCTCTTGTATGGTCAAATTCGTTTCCAACCAGGTACTGACATTTTCCCCCAGCAATTGATCAAAATATTCATTGGTAAGAATCCGTTCAGGGACGTATGAACCTATGGAGCGGATGACGGCATTTCTCATGACTTTCTCCTCATATTCAGAATGATTTTGACCAAGATACAAAGAAGTCCACTGCCAACGGGGCGAAGCAGGAATTCCTTCCACTCATCGGTGGTAAAATTTGTCCGTGCCTCGGTTAAGCTGTCGAGCACATCTCGTTTTGACAGCTGAATTTCCCGGAGGAATTCGATACCAAAAGGCCTTCCGCTACTCTCCTGAGCAATAGAAGCATCGTAGTTCAGACTGATTTCGGCATAAAAGCCGCCAGTCAGCATTCGTTCATGTTCATTCACCAGTTCCGGGGCTGATGCGGACATCGGTCAGACGCAGGCTGGGCAGTGTTGCGATGTAGGAGTCGGTCTTCGCATCCAGGCGAGCGGTGATGAGGTCGATGATTTTAACCTCGCCATTTTCCCTGGCCCGAGCCTTGAAAAGCTCTTCTTCCCCGGCCTTGACCGTTCGCGATTTGAGTTGCCGCTGGACGATCTCGAGACCCTCATCAATCTCTTCCTGCTTGGTGCTGGCGCAGTACCGGCCGAGCAGAAACTCGACCACATACGTCGGCACCGGAAACTGGCGGCTAAACGTCCGGACCAGATCCTTCCGAACCAGGTACCCTTCCAGCAAGGAGGCCGCTTTTTTGTCGATCTGGTCCATTTCAATCATAAAGCCTCCTTTGAACCACGGATTCACACAGATAGACACAGATAACATTCATAGAACGAGGCGTTCCCATTGGAGTTTGGCATACTTGAAATTCAGGATGAGGCCCACTCGTAGACCTGTGATCTTCAGGTAATTCAAAATCTGGCCTTTTTCATGGTCGGCAATTCTTTCAATGGTCTTTGCATCTACCACAATCTTGTTGAAAACGATCAGATCAGGAATGTATTCACCCACCTTGACCTCTTTGTAGACCACATCAAAACGAGGCTGCTGTGCATGGGCGATATTGCGCAATCCAAACTCAACACACAAGGCGTTTTCATAAGGCTTTTCAAGCAAACCGTGACCCAGGGTGTTCAAAACCTCCATCGCACATCCAATAATTTGATGAGTTTCCTCTTTGAACAAAAATCTGTGTTCATCTGTGTCCATCTGTGGTTCCTCCGATGATGGTGGCAATCTGCGCAACCAGCGCCCCATTGGTATCGATCAGGACCACCGTTGCTTCACGCCCCTCCATGTCCTCGTCCTCGACGACCACGGAGGCTGTTCCGTTGTCTTTGAGCGGTTTGCTCCCTACAACCACACTGGACAATGAATTGCCGGCCTGGCTCCGAACATCAAGTGATAAACCCGAGAAGTTGCCATCAACGGCAACGGTACAGCGCAGTCCTTTCCATACCACGTCGGTAACTTCGACAGGTACCGCACTGTTCACGGATTCGTCTCGTGTTACCGTCAAGTGCAGCGTCAGGCACTCCTGCAGACTTAGGCCGCCATGAGAGTATTCCTCCCCTTTTCTGAAACAGCTGACGCCATCGGCAAGGGCAAAGTACTGATTCGGGTTCCAGAACCAGGGATACAGCCGCTCCTCGGCAACGGCTCCAGGTTTCAAAGACGCGCAACGTCCCCATTTGCTGTCTGTCAGGGCACGGGGCAGTTCTATTTTTGGCAAGCCCCCGGGCAGCAACAACCAGCCATGGTCTGTCACAACCCGAACACGCTTCCATCCTGCTGCCAGAAGCTCCGTGATACGGTCTGTGATCTCCAGAATCAGGGCATCGATGTGTTTGGCAAGTTTCCACCCACGGTCGTGGCCTTCGTGGTCGATATCGCCGAATTCGAGCCATATTTTTTTATCCACGAAAGCCACGAAGGAACACGAAAGTTTTTTGTCGGGGATGTGGTAGCCGTTTTCTTCGATGGCCTTGCTAAGCTGGTAGGCACTCATGGGTTCAAAATTAAAGCCTGCGGGCTCTTCGGCGACACGGTGTGATTGACAATCAAGGGGGGCCACCGCCGGCTTGCAGGTGCCGGTGACGCTGGGTAGAGCCGCCCATGCCACGGATTCCTCAACCTCGCATCCCGCCGCTTCCAGCGACTCGCCAAGCCGCTTGGCACAATCAAACCGCAACCCGTCCACAAACAGAATGCAGTTTTCGTTTTCGTGTCTTTCGTGTTTTTCGTGGACCCAGATTTTCTGGAGATAGCGGGCTGATTCCTCCAACCAGGGCAGATAGAGAGATCGGATGGCAATTTTCACCGCTTCAAAGTCTTGAGCGCTATCAACTTCCGCCAAGGCGCGCACAACGCCATCATCGACTCGCCAGCCGTGATTGCGATACCCTGCCGCGAGATCATCCAGGGATCCCGCGGCCAGTCCGGTTTGCGTATACTCTGCGATGGTGGCCAGGTGGTGCAATGCGCAAGCCAGGGGAGCATCGCCCAATTCAACCCACACCAAGGAACGCCTGCGGCCATGCTGTTTCTCAAGTTTTTCGACCTT
>SKJK01000284.1 GCA_007121995.1 Desulfobulbaceae bacterium | reverse complement strand
TCACCAGCGCTTTCCCACCGCTGCCATCAACCGGCTGCTTGCCGATGCCGTGGACAGGCATGAGCCGCCTTACCGCCATGGCCGCCGGCTTAAATTTTACTACACCGCCCAACTGGGCACTGCGCCACCCCTGTTCGCGGTGGTTGCCAATGACCCAAAGGGCATTCATTTTTCCTATCAGCGGTATCTGACCAATGCGTTTCGTGAAGGTCTGGGGCTGGATCGGGTGCCGATCCGTCTGCTGTTTAGGGAACGGAGTGGCAGAAAGAAGTAGATGGAGGGTGAGGCACGAACCCCATTTAAGATACTTGCCGCACACAGGGGACCCCGTAGCATGGGCAAACGGCTGTATCGTTTGCCCATGCGGAAACTGGACCTTTGCAAAGGGCGCACCCCCCATGCTTCCAAGAGAATTCACCCCTGCCGATCCACCCACGTGCAGTAGGGTGCCGCACACAGGGCTGCATTGTAATAACGCGGATCACCGGTGACCTCCCTGCCGATCCAGTCGGGCCGCTCAAAGACTTGATCTTCCCGCTGCAGTTCGATTTCCGCCACTACGAGCCCTTGATTCAATCCGAAAAATTCGTCCACTTCCCAGATGAAACCTTGCCAAGGGATGGTGTACCGTTTTTTTTCAATCTGCGGTTGCGGACAGAGGGTGTCGAGCATGGCCAGGGCATCTTTCAGCGGAATATCATACTCATACTCACTGCGGGCCAGGCCTGTCGTTGCCCCCTTGACAGTGAGGTATCCTTTCTGCCCGGCTATACGCACCCGCACGGTGCGTTGCCGGTCGGCGCAGAGATATCCTTGTCGGTAGTCGATTCCTTCCGCCAGCCCTCGCCAGCCTTCGCCGGCAAGGAGAAATTTTCGTTCGATTTCCAGTGCCATAAGGTTTCCGTGTAATGTGATTGGTCAGAATGGGGAGCAACAGGAGGGACAAACCCGCCATATCGGTGTGGCGGGTCACGTGAAATAAAATTGTAACCGGGGGAGACAGGCAATTGTTCCGCAGTTTCTACCCTAATGAAAAGGCTCGTGCAAGCAGGAAGAGGGAAGGAGTCGTTTGTACCCTGTTTATGTCTCGTCGAGGAGATACACTGCTACCAGGCCATAGAAGCCGGTCACGGCAATAATCGCCAGGTCGCTCCAATGGCTGGAACGCCTTGGCAAGCGCTGACGAAGTATGAACGATAGGCCCAGAGCCGCGAATAGACCGGCAAGGGACCATGGCCCTCCGGGCACCAGGTGCGGAGCAGCCTGGCCTCGATACGGGGAAGCAAGGGTGATCTCAAAGGGCAAAAGGAACTCCCGAAGCAACAGCACCGGGGCTGGGGTGAGATCCGTATTGAGCACTGTGAAGGTGCGCAGTGGTCGATAAGCCGTATCCATGACCACCCCGTGGACAGCCAGGTCATTGCTGATAGTGACGGTCCGGTGCAGCGGGTCGATCAGCAATTTGAAGTCCATGGAGCCTGGATCATAAGCGGGGATGGGCAAAGGGGTGAGATGATAGGCCTCACGAGAGATAAGGTACACCTCTCCGGCGGTGGTGATGATGGTGCCGTGCAATTCTCGGCGGTGGTGCTCGGAAACAATAATATCGAGAATGTCGAGGTCAGGGTCGATGGGTGTTTTGATCACTTCGGGCTGGTTCAATACCCGACGGACATGGAAAACGTGGCCACTGCGATCACGGATGAAATATCCATCGTCATAGGGTTTCAGGTTGGTGGGGTTGCCGCCGATCAGGGTGGCTGGAAACACAAAATTCACCGCCCGTAGAGCAGTCGTAAAGCTCTCGGTTAGTTCCCGGTCAATGCGGTTGTGATCGGCGTTGATGAATTCCATGGCCTGGTTTGTAAAACGGAACACATCCTCGGGGAACGGCATGATGGCAATTTGTGGGTCATTGTTGAACAACGGGTACAGGTCCAGCAGAGGAAAATGGCCCCTGAGTCGGCGACTATGGATGGTTATGGCATGTCGTTCGGCTTTGATGGTCTCCGCATCAAAGGTTTGACCACCAATGCTGGAAGGAAGCAGACCTTTCAGTTCCAGGTTTCTGTAATAAAGAAAAGGCAATTGTTGTTCAAACGCAGATCGACTGTATGTTTGTCCTGCCTCATCCTGATAGCGGAATTGGTGGTTGCCAAGGGATTCCTGGTAGATAAACTGACTAAGAACCGGGCTGTACAAAAGCAGGGGATTGGTGCTTTGCCGGGGAAACACAGTGTCAAAGGCAACCGGCAGCAGGTAAGCCAGCGCCACCACGGTCAGCAGGACAAGGCTGTAACGGGACACCACTTTTGGCATCATGCACCTCGCTGGCGAAAGCGGCGGCCGGATTCGAACACCGCAGCCAGGAAGAATGGAATCAGGCCGATAAGCCACGGCAGAGCCGGGATCAACCAGCCGTATCCCCTGCCGGAATAGTGCAGACCAATCAAGATACTGAATACAATGGCCAGCACCACCCGTCTTGGCCAGGAGGTTTCCAGGAGCAGGGTAACGCCACCAAGGTATGCGAGCACTCCGGCAAGGATCCAGGGAAGCATGGTCGGCAGAGAAGAGAGTGCCACCGAGGCCGGAAAGGTTTTGGCCAGGATCAAAGGGATGAATACTGCATCCAGCAGGCAGAGGCTGAGCAAACCTGATAAGCCGGCTGTCAGACAGATGAGGAGCATGCCGTCACGATGCATGGGCAGATGCAGGGTCAAGCGCAACCGACGACCGAGAATCTCGGGGATAAATTGTGCCGCTGCCAGCACCAGACCGGTGAACAGAGGCAGGTAACGAATATCGCTATACAGTAACGTGCCCAGATGGATCGTCTGGTACCAGACCATTTCTGCATGTTCAGATCCGATACGCCTGCGGATATCAAAAAAAAATCGGAGAAAGAAAGCGAAATGGATAGCCATGGCCGCAGCCCAAAACCACCTGATCTTGAGCCATTCCTTGAAGAGAAGTGCACGGATCAT
>SKJK01000002.1 GCA_007121995.1 Desulfobulbaceae bacterium | reverse complement strand
CCGTACAGCACGATTCGCCCCAAACCATTGTTGCCGGTACGTAATCGGCCCTTGCTCCATGTGCTCCTCGAGCAATTGCGCAGCTATGATTGTTTTCCCGTGCTGGTCAATAGTCACTACCTGGGGGGGCAGATAGACGCGGCCCTTGTTGCCTGGCCCGAGGTGCTGATCCAGCGGGAGTCAGAGATTCTCGGCACCGGCGGCAGTCTGCGTCGGGCTCTTGATCGTCTCGATAATGATCCGGTGCTGGTGATGAACGGTGATATTTATCACCAAATTAACCTGGAACAGGTGTACCACCGGCACCTTCTCTCCCAAAACGCGGTTACTCTGGCCCTGCACGATTATCCTCGTTTCAACCAGGTCGACGTTGTCGGGGACCGGGTGCGGTGGTTTCGCGCTCAGGCAGGGGCAGGACTTGCCTTTACCGGCATCCATGTCATTGACCCGGAGGCCATCGAAAGGATACCGACCAAGGGGTATTTTGATATCATCGAGTTGTACCGGCAATTGGCTCTGGAAGGCAGGGTGGGGTTCTGCCGGGTGGATGGAGCTCTGTGGCGGGATATCGGGACACCTGAAGATTATCTCCAGCTGCATGCCGAATTACTTGCCGATCGTTCGGGATGGGAGATTGATCCTCGATCCAGGATCGGCAGAAATGTGGTGCTGGAGGGGTGGGGGTGTATCGGACCAAGGGCTGTTATCGGCGATGGTTCCCGCCTGGTCAATTCCGTGGTCTGGGATGGAGCCAATGTTGCCCCGGGCCGGACATACAGCGAGGCCATCATCACCGGCGATCCTGCCGTCGATGGTTGTGCCGGGAACGGAACCGGTGGGAAGTCGTGATGGAACAGGCTGCCCTTGTTAACAACATCGTCCGTCTGCTGGGGGAGTCGGCATCAGCCTGGGTCGATGCCCAGGTGGAGATCACCGATTTGGTCCCGGACGGCTCTTCACGGCGTTTTTTTCGGGTGCGCGGGTCCGGGGTCGGGTCGTACATAGCGGTTTTGCCTCCGCAGCAGGATGGGCTGGGTATGGACGAAGCCGCCGCTTTTGCGCGTATCGGCCGGCATTTGCATCGAACGGGTGTGCCGGTGCCCGCAATCTGTGCCCATGATCCAGGTACCGGATTGGTGTTGTGCGAGGATCTCGGTACCCGGCGTTTGTTTGAACAGGTTGCGGAATACGGGCCGGAACAGTCCCTGTCTCTCTATGAGCAGACGGTTTGCTGTCTGGCGCGGATGCAGATACGGGCGGCCAAAGGTTTCGATCCCTCCTGGTGCTGGGATACACCTCGCTATGACCGCCGATTGATGGAAGAGCGCGAGTCCGGGTACTTCCTCCAGGCCTGCTGTACTGACCTCCTTGGTCTTGAATTTGACCGGGCAGCAGTGACTGCGGAATGCGCTTTGTTGGCTGCCGAGGCGTCCCGGGCCCCGGCCCGGTTTTTTCTCCACCGCGATTTTCAATGCCGCAATATAATGCTGCAGGGGGGTAAGGTCTGGTTTATCGATTTTCAGGGCGGCCGTCTGGGCCCTTTGGCCTATGACCTGGCCTCGCTGCTGCTCGACCCCTATGCGGCCCTGCCCCAGACCATGCAGCAACATCTCCAGGCGGTGTATCTGGAGACGCTCCAGAAGGAAATGTCCTATGATGCCGATCAGTTTCGCCGCGAATATATCCTGCTCGCTCTGCAACGAAATCTGCAGGTCCTGGGGGCCTTTGCCTTTCTCAGCCATATGCGGGGGAAAACTTTTTTCGCCCGTTTTCTGCAGCCTGCCCTGGCCTCGCTTGCCGATCTGCTCGAGCAATCCGCGGCCGGCAAGTATGCTGCTCTTGCCGAACTAACCGACCACTGTCGTCGGGAGATTGAAAAACGATCATGACATCTGAAAACGCAACGCTGGTCGCTCTTATCGGCCGTCCCAATGTAGGCAAATCTACATTGTTCAACCGGATGATCAAACGCCGTGACGCCTTGGTTGATCCAACCCCCGGGGTCACCCGCGACCGACATTATGCCCGGGTCAACTGGCAGGACCATCCGTTTATATTGGTGGATACCGGTGGTATTGATGACGAGACCGACATCATGACCGGACATATCCGTGATCAGGCCCTGCAGGCCGTTGAAGAGGCTGATGTTATTTTTTTCCTCATGGATGGGCGCCAGGGTCTGACTCCCAGCGACATCGACATCGTCAAGCTGTTACGACGGACCGAAAAAAAGGTCTTTTTCATCGTCAACAAAATTGACGGCCCGGATCTGGAGGCCAATCTCCTTGCGTCGTTCTGGGAGTTGGGGGTCGAACAGCTGTGGGCCCTGTCAGCCGACCACGGATACGGTTTTACTGCTTTGATGGAGGGGCTGCTCCCCTGTCTTGAGCAGAGTGATCTCCAGGTTGAGCTTCCTGAGAAGACGATGAAAATAGCCTTCCTTGGCCGGCCGAATGTGGGAAAATCCTCCATGATCAATGCAATCATCGGCCAGGAGCGGATGGTGGTCACTGATATCGCCGGAACCACCCGTGATTCCGTAGACACTCTGGTCAGTCGCGATCAGTACACGTACCTGTTTATTGATACCGCCGGTATCCGCCGTAAAGGCAAGACCACGGACAAACTGGAAAAATTTTCCATTCTTAAGGCCCTCAAGGCCTTGGGACGTTGTGACATTGCCATGGTACTCATTGACGCCGAGGAAGGCGTTACCGAGCAGGATACCAAAGTGATTGGTTATACTCAGGATCAGGGACGGGCCTTGGTGATTCTCATCAATAAGTGGGATCTGATCAAGGATGATGAAAAACGTCAGGGCCGGCTACTGGAGGAAGTGGCCATGGCTGTGAAATTCGTCCCCTTCGCGCCGGTGCTCAAGGTCTCGGCCCTGACCGGCACCGGCATCAAACGTCTTTTTCCGGAAATCGGCAAGGTATACCGTCAGTTTCACCAGCGCTTTCCCACCGCTGCCATCAACCGGCTGCTT
>SKJK01000068.1 GCA_007121995.1 Desulfobulbaceae bacterium | reverse complement strand
GAAATGATCGCGGCCAAGCAGTCCGGTTCGGGTGGCCATGACCATGAGAAAAGGAATTTCAAAGGCCAGGGCAAAGGCGAGCACTGTTCGGGCGATGAAGGTCAAATACAGGCCGAGTTTGATCATCGGCGTGAGGTCTTCCCCGGCATAGCTCATGAAGTAGGAGAGCAGGTGAGGCAGAACAATGAAAAAGGCGAACAGAGCGCCACCGGCAAAGAGCAGGGTGCCCCACAGGGTGATGCGCCGGACCAGTTGCTGTTCGTGCTTGAGCAGGCCCGGGGCAATAAAGAGCCAGAGTTGAGAGAGGATAAAGGGAAAACTGACGATCAATCCGGTCAGCAGAGACAGCTTCAGGTAGCTGACAAAGGCTTCCATCAGATTGGTGTACACCAGCTTGCCCAGGTCCGGGTAGGCTGCGTAGAGCGGTTGTATGTACCAGGAGGCGATTCGTTCCTTGAACAGGTAGGCGATGCAGGAGGTGATGGCAATGGCAAGGCAGCAGTGAATCAGCCGTTTGCGCATCTCCTCCTGATGCGGACGAAACTGTTCCAGAGCTTCAATCATGACGGCGGGGTGCTGGTTCGTTGTCGTGCTGAGTGGGTGATTGATCCTTGGCGGGGGCCTGGTCGGTTGCGTTCTGGCCGGCATTTCCAGGGGTCGAGGGGGCTTCGTCGGCTTCGTTTTCCTGGTGGTGCGGTGGCACCGGCTGCAGATCGATGGGTTCGGTGTTCTCGGTTTCTTCCGAGGGCTTCCTCGTTGGCATCTCCCAGGCGGAAAGATCAGTATCCAGCATTTTTGTTTTCAGTTCGTCGGCTGTCTGGCGTAGATCTTTTTCGACTGAATTCAATTCTTCGCCTTCCTGGGTCAGGCTTTCCTTGACCTGATTCATGGTTTTTTTCATCTCCACCAGTCCTTTGGCCAGGGAGCGGGCCAGGCCGGGTAATTTATCCGGACCGACCACAATAAGGGCGACGGCGAAGATTACAATCATTTCCGGGAGGCCGATTCCAAACATGGGGAGATTCCGGGGGCTGGTGTTGATTTTGATGAGACCTGGATCCGTGACGGATGGACTCATATTTTTAGTCTATTTTAATGTAATCAGGGTATAAGTACAGCGACATTTTTGACAATTCACCTTCTACAGCCGCCCTTCACGGATTCAGGTGAGTGGCTTGCAAGCTATGACTATCCCAATGCCCTGGTTGCGCAACAGTATTTGCTTCTTTGCATCTGGGGTATCTGGAAAGCAAATACTGTAAAAATGTAACATTACGAAATTTGACCAAAGGTGTCAAGCAAGGGAGGTATCGGCTGAACGAAGAGATGTGCTTGACCCGACGCGCCTTGATTGAGAACAAAACATTTCATTTTTCAACGAACACTCTCCTGTTGCCTCCTGGCAGTATTTTGCTCTTGTTTGACTTTTTCTTCCATAAATGCTAACGTAAACAGGTTTATGACAGGGGTACCCTGGCAAAGGGTTTTTCCGGGCTGAAAGGGGCGGTTGGTCCAATATTTCTTGTATACATTCGATAGGTTGGAGAGAATATGGCCAGTGTGGTGGTGGTTGGTGCCCAGTGGGGTGATGAGGGGAAGGGTAAAATAGTTGACCTGTTGACCAGGTATGCGGATTATGTCGTCCGTTTTCAAGGCGGGAACAATGCCGGTCATACCCTGGTGGTGGACGGTCGGCAATACATCTTTCATATAATCCCCTCGGGTATCCTCTACGAAAACAAGACCTGTGCCATCGGCAACGGGGTCATCATTGACCCCGGTGTGTTGCTCGGTGAAATCGCCGGTCTTGCCGAACAGGGAATTTCAGTCAGCCGCAGTTCTCTGCTCATCAGCAGTAACGCCCATCTGATCATGCCCTATCATCGACGTCTTGATCAGGCCCGCGAGGCTTCCCTGGCCACAGAAAACAAAATAGGCACCACCGGTCGCGGTATCGGTCCCTGCTACATGGATAAGGTCGGCCGTGTCGGCATGAAGGTCGGCGATCTCCTTGATCCTGCCCTGTTCAAGGATAAACTGCAGGCCGCTGTGGACGAAAAGAATTTCATCCTCACCAGGCAGTTTGCCGGTGAACCGATAGATATTGACGCAGTCCTGGATCAATTTGCCGGTTTCGCCGAGCAGTTAGCTCCATTGATCGGCAATGTGTCGGTGGAACTCGATCAGGCCAGGCGGCAGGGGAAGCACATTTTATTTGAAGGTGCCCAGGGGACCCAACTTGATATCGATCACGGGACCTATCCTTTTGTCACCTCATCCAACACCATCGCCGGTAATGCCTGTATCGGCACCGGCTTCGGGCCCGCGCACATCAACGAGGTCATCGGTATTCTCAAGGCGTATACCACCAGAGTCGGCGAAGGACCTTTTCCCACCGAGCTGCCGGAGGGGGATGGGATTGGTGATGCATTGCAAAGCAAAGGGCACGAATATGGGGCAACGACCGGCAGACGACGACGCTGTGGTTGGTTTGATGCCGTGGTTGCCAACGATGCTGTCCGTCTCAACGGGTTGACCGGGTTTGCGGTGACCAAACTCGATGTCCTCTCCGGCTTGAAAAAACTCCGTATCGCCACCAGCTATGAGGTGGCGGGAACCACCTACAGGCACATGCCGGAAAACATCCGCCTGGCCCGCCTGGCTCGGCCGGTGTATGAGGAGGTGCCCGGGTGGGATACTGAACTCAGCGCTGTCCGCGCATATGAAGATCTGCCGGTAGCGGCCAGAGATTATCTGCGTCGGCTGGAGGACTTGACCGGAGTAGCCCCCGCCGTAGTTTCGGTGGGACCTGATCGTGAAGAGACCCTGCTGCTGCGCAATCCTTTTGCCGTTTGAAGGGGAATATATCCTGTACCAGTCCCCATCGGCCGAGGATCAGGCTGTGGCGTGCAGAGGACGCTGGAGCTTGCCGGCCTGCTTCTCAACCTATAAAGTACTGGTCAACAGTTCCAGTTTCCAGGTCGTACAGTCG
>SKJK01000221.1 GCA_007121995.1 Desulfobulbaceae bacterium | reverse complement strand
TTCGATAAAAATCAAATGGCGAGCCGCCTGGATTGCATCCAGATACAGCGCTTCGACCTCGCGGACCTCGGGTCGCGTTTTGTATTGCGGTTCCGTCCGGGAGATTGCCACCTCCACATTTTCAAACCATGGTTGAACACCGTCAGGCCAGGCATCACTGCCGCTGCTGCTGCGCACATCCATGGTTTTTTTGGTGGCCTGCTGCCAGCGAAGTGCACAATACTGGGCCAGGGCTGAGGCAGCATTGCCGTCCACAATCATCATGGTATCGTGATAAGGAGAGTAGGTGTCACCTGCCGGGGTCATGCGGCGCGGATCATCTGGTTCGTGAGCAGATGTATCCCAGCGATAATGGCTCAGGTCCATACCTCCACAAAAAGCCACCTGACTGTCAACGACAACAATCTTTTGATGATGGGAAGCACCGAAAGGATGCTCGTCATCCAGATGGAAACAAATGCTCGGGTGCGGCACCCAGCCCAGATTGAACAGCAGGTTGGGATCGCGCTCCATGCTCAACAGCATGGAGAAATCCCAGATCAAAATACGAATATCCAGATCAGGGTTGTTGCGCACCGCATGGTCGAGCACAGGACCCAACCTGACTGGCAGGCCATCGGATTGAGCCTGCAAAGCCGCTTCACCGCGCAGCAATGCCACCTTGCTGTGAATATCCCAGCCAAGAATGAGAATCTGTTTTTGCGCCTTCAATACGGTTTGGTGAAACGCGGCAAAATACGCTTCACCATTGATCAGCACTGCCGCACGATCCGCCCTGACCAATTGCCCGCAGTTTTTTCCGGGAGTGAGGATTCTGGTTGGCACGTCAGTCATTTGTGACTCCTTTGCCATCTGCTGAGTACTCTTTCAGAAATTTACATCGCAGACCAAATTGCCGTCGACAAGGTGACAGATCCCAGCCACCCTTTTGAGCTCGACCACAAAAACGACCCCAGTCCCCGGTTTATCAAGGCCTGCAGATTGAATGATGGCGTTGAGCACCTGGTCGGTGCGTTCCTTGGGGATAGCTGTGAGGACGATCTCTTTTTCCGGCTCAATGGGAATCCCCAGGAGGGTTTTGGTTTCATGAATACCGGCACCACGCCCCATCAGCGTGGTTCCTCCTTCGGCACCCGCCTCTTTTGAAGCCTTGATAACCGTCAGTGAATTTCCCTTGTTGACGATGGTGATGATTAAATCGTAGTGATTCATCATTGTATATCCCTCATTTTCTTGAATAGAGCAGCCCAAGGATCATAACCGAAAGAATGGGGGCCAGTGCGACCAGAGCGATGAGTCCGAAACCGTCGGCAATGGCGTCCCGGTCCGGCATGGCCGTGGCGATGCCCACGGCGATAGCCAGAACAAAGGTCACTGTCATCGGCCCCGTGGCCACGCCTCCGGCGTCAAAGGCAATGGAAGTAAAAGTAGGATCGGAAAATTTCAGCATAATGAGAACAATGAGATATGCGGGAATGACCAGGTAGAGGATCGGGATACCGAAAAGGATACGCACCATGCCCAAAGCCATAAACACAGAGACCCCCAGGGCCAGGGTGACGAGGATGGTCTGTGCCCGAATCGAGCCTCCTGAGGTTCTTTCTACTTCGTAGCTCAAAATGCGGACAGCGGGCTCGGCAATGGTGGCAACGAAGCCGAGCAGGAAACCGATGGGAATAATAAGCCATCGGTTCTCCATGGACCCCAGCACTTCCCCCATAGCACTGCCCACGGGGAGAAATCCAACGGTGACCCCCTGGAGGAACAGGACAAGGCCGATGAAGGTCAAGCCCACGCCCTTGAGCAGATTTTTGACATACTCCATGGGCAATTTGAGGAAAAATATCTGGAAAACCAGGAAAAAAAACACCAGCGGTCCCAGTGCCAGGAGCACTTCCAGAATGATTTCTTTACAATCGAGAAAATCGAGCAGTTCGTTCATTATTGGTAGATCACCCCCAGGATCATGACGGCAAGTATCGGTCCGATGGAGGCAAGCCCTACCAGACCAAATCCGTCGGAAAAGGATGACCGGCCGCCCAGGACCGCAGCCGTGCCGATCCCCAGGGCCAGGATGAAAGGTACCGTCACGGGTCCGGTGGTGACGCCCCCGGCATCAAAGGAAAGCGGGACAAAGTCCGGGGGGGTGAAGAAGGAAAGAAGCAAAACAATAGTGTAGCCTCCGGCAAGAAGATAGGTAATGGGGACACCCAAAATGATTCTAAGTAGTGCCATGCACACAAAAACAGCCACCCCAAGAGCCACCGCCAAGATGAGAATGTTTTTGCTCACCGCACCTTCGGAAACAAGATCCACCTGAAAGGCCAGCACCCGGACATCGGGCTCGGCGACTGTGACCAGAAAACCTAGCAGGAACGCAACCAGTAAAATAATGGGCAAGGAGGCTCTCTGAGGCAGTTCCGCGCCGATGGTTTCGCCCATAGGTAAAAGACCCATTTTTACCCCCTGGAGAAAAAGGGTCAGGCCAACCATAACCAACAAGGCGCCAATGAGAAAACGCAGGAACATCGCTGTGGGCAGGGCAATGACAAATACCTGGAGGATCGTTGTCACCAGGGTGATAGGCAGCACGGCCAGCAATACTTCATACAGGTTGTCTTTCAATCGTACCGACATGCAAAATACCTCCATGGAGACGGCAGGATGCTGTTGCGTTGCAACCAGCTCCCACAATAGGACAAAGTCTCGATCCGTGCAAGCGCATTCAAAATGAAAGCCTGGAACAGGGATTCGACGGGCATCAAGTTGAAGTTGTCACTTTTTTCAGGGGTTGACTCGAAAAGCGTCAATAAAGCGACGATCAATACGATCCTTGAGATAAAAGGCCAGTTTTCCAGCAAAAGTGAGGCCCCATTTGGAGAGGATTCCCTCGCCATCGCCCAGGTTGTAGATGAGCAGGTATTTTCCTCCCGGTTGAAATTGCTCAAGCTGTTTGTTCTCAAGGGCGGCGAGCAGATTTCTGTAAAGGATGGGGTTTTGTCGCACGG
>SKJK01000121.1 GCA_007121995.1 Desulfobulbaceae bacterium | reverse complement strand
GGATCTCGACGCTATTATCAATGGTTTGACCCGCTTCAGTCGACAGTTTCCCAAGCAGATCTGGCTGGAAATTCTCCTGGTCCGGGGATTGAACGATGGTCCCAGGGATATAGAAGCGCTCCTTGCGGCCATCGCACCGATGCGTATCGACAGAATTCAGCTTAATACTGTTCTCCGACCGCCTCCGGAGGCGGCAGCTTTGCCGGTGAGCCATGACCGGCTCCATGCAATCGCTGCATCAATGCACAGCGCGACAGGTTTACCGGTGGAATACCCCAAATCTTCGTGTCCAGAGCATGCTGGCGGCAGCCCGACTTCGGGCAGACATCATTTTCGACCTTCCTCCCCGGATATTCTCCGGGAAGAGATTGTCAATATGGTCCAACGGCGGCCTTGCAGCGCCGCCGATATAGACCGGGTCTTTCAACTGGGAGGCCCGGAACAAGTTGAGCAACTTCTCGAACCGCTTGTCCAGACGCGTGTTTTACACCGGTCGATCCATGCCGGCACGTGCTACTACCAGGCTTCATCGCACCCCTTGGAGCGACCTGGTTCGATCTCCACACTGGATCGCTGACCAAACCTTCGGGACAGTCTGCTTAAAAAACTCACGAATAGGCAACGAATGACAGAAAACCCTAAGAACGAAAAGAAAGAAAAGGCCCCTCCAGTGCGCAAAGCGAAAACCGGTGCCTGGTGGAAAAGTGTTCCCAAACCCCCGGCCCCACCGCCAGCAGCAGTCGAGGTTGTTGCCGATGTGGTCGAGCCGGTTACGCAAGCTCAACCCGAGATCGGAAGCATTCTCACCCCAGTCCCCGCAACGGAAACCGTGCAACCAAACCAGAAACAACAAGACGATCGGGAGGAACAACCGCACGCTCCCGCTTCCATAACCATACCGCCCTCATCTGCCGGCGAACTCCAACCGGATGCAGCCCCTCACTTGCCAGCCATAAACAAAGAACAGGTTGGAACCGACCTGTCATCTACGGAACCTAACCAGACGGTTGCTGCGGAGGATGGAGGAGAAATCGCAATCACTCAACCAGCTGCAAAAAAAAGACGCTCACGCAGAAGCGGCAGAAAAAATGTCCGACGCAACGAAATCAATACCAAGGACGAAGCAGCAAAGAGTGATCAATCGACGGAACTCGTGACGGATGAAGAGAGCGAAGTCTCGGAACCGGATAAGCCGGAAATGGACGAATCCCCCGACACCACGGTCGCCCCCGCCAAGGCTGTCTCCCATAAGTTGCTCATTAATGCCGAAGAGCCGGAAGAATGCCGCATCGCCCTGGTGGAAGACGGCCGACTGGAATCGTTCCACGTCACCACCATCGACCGTGAACCAACAAAAAACAATATTTACAAGGGCCGAATTGTTTCCATCGAGGCCAACTTGCAGGCTGCCTTCGTTGATATCGGTACGGGAAGAAACGGCTTTCTACCATTCAATGAAATTCATCCCGAATATTTCCGTGAAGATCTCAACGAACGGAATCGCAATCTCATTGCCCAGCATCAATGGAAAAAGCTGAAAATCGAGGAAGTGATGCAGCGCGGCCAAGAGGTGCTGGTACAAGTCGTCAAAGAAGTGACCGGTAACAAAGGCGCCAATATGACGACTTTTCTTTCTCTTCCCGGACGCTGCCTGGTGCTCATGCCCGGCAGTGACAATGCCGGTATTTCCCGCAAAATTGTTGGTGAAGAACGTCGTGCCGCTCTGCGGGAAATCATGAGCGAGTTGGATATTCCCGAGGGCATCGGGTATATCATCCGCACCGCCAGCGCTGAAATCACCAAGGCTGCTCTGCAGAAAGACCTCCAGTATCTGCTCAACCTGTGGGAAGAAATCAAAAATCGTGGTCAGAGCATGGCGGCTCCGGCTCTTGTTTTCGAGGAGCAGGATACCGTTATCCGTTTCCTGCGGGATCATTATTTCTCGGAAATCCAGGAAATCATGGTGGACACCCAGGAATCTCTGGACAATGTCAACGCCTTTGTTGAGCAGCTCCCAAGCAAACAGCAGCGGGTCAAGGTCCGGCTACATCGCGGATCCAAACCTATTTTCAACCAATATAACATCGAAGAACAGATCGAATCGATCTACAAACCACAGGTCACTCTGCCATCCGGAGGATCAATCGTCATCAATCCCACCGAGGCACTGGTCGCTATAGATGTAAACTCCGGCCGAACCTCGAAAAACAGTGATTTTGAGGAAACTATTTTTCTCGCCAACATGGAAGCGGCAGCTGAGTTGGCCCGGCAACTCAGGCTACGCGATCTTGGCGGCCTGATCGTGGTCGATTTTATCGACATGCGCAACAAGAAGCATATCAGGGACGTTGAGCGCCAGGTGAAACTCAGCATGAAAAAGGACAAAGCCAAGGTCGACATAAGCAAGATATCCCGGTTCGGCCTCATGCAGATATCCCGGCAGAAAATGGGTGCTCCCATTGAAAAGGGAAGTTATCTCAAATGTGAACACTGCCAGGGCCGTGGAGTCGTTCGTTCGGTGGAAACCCAGGCCTTGTTTTATTTACGCCGTATCCAGACGGGTATCACCCGGAAAAAAGTATCGTGGATCGAGTGTCAGTTGCCCTTGAATGTAGCGCAGTATCTGTTGAACAAAAAACGCACTGAGCTGTCAGAATTGGAAGAAAAAAACAACGCCAAGATCGATATCATCCCCATGGTGGAAATGAAGCCTTCGGAACACCAGATCAACTTCCTTGATGCTGAGCCTAACGGATGAAACAGTATAACCCTGCCCCGCCATCCCTGCAGCTCTTTGCGCATTCAAAGACCAGAAACCTCTTGTACAAATCCTGTTTTCAATGTATAAGGGGCGCACAGTTTTGCGCCAGTAGCTCAGCTGGATAGAGTGCCGGACTACGAATCCGTAGGTCGGAGGTTCGAATCCTCCTTGGCGCGCCAACAAAAACAGGGGGTTAAGTCAACAAGACTTAACCCCCTGTTTCTTTTCACTCCTCCTGCAACTACGGGGGGG
>SKJK01000122.1 GCA_007121995.1 Desulfobulbaceae bacterium | reverse complement strand
CCGACTTCCATCCACCAGTCCCACACCTTCTCGATCACATCGACAACTTCTTCAAAATCATTCTCTTTGTTGACCTCGACGAAAGGGATCACCAGGGTGGAGAACTGGGCGCCATCAAGGATAGGCGCTTTGGCGCCGATGAGAATACTGGCACCTTTCTGCAGGCCGGGGCGCAGGGCGCGGGGCATGACGTTGATGCAATGCATACATCGGGTACATTCGGAATCGTCGATTTTCAACTCGTTGCCTTCCATCCACATGCATTGGGTGGGGCAAAGGTCAATCACCTCCGCCTGAATGTCGAATTTACCCCAATCGCGACCTTTATGCGCACCACCATTGGACGGGTACTCAGCATCATTGGCAATGTATTTCTGTACAGCGGCCTGATCAATGCGGATATTGTCTTTCCAGGTGCCGATAACGGAGAAGTCGGAGCGGGCTACCGCGGCAACACAGTCGTTGGGGCAGGCGGAAAACTTGAATTTAAACTTATACGGGAAGGCCGGACGATGAATTTCATCCTGATAGCGCTGGGTCAGGCTGTTACAAACCTCCTGCGCGTCAAAACAGGCCCACTCACAGCGGGATTCGCCCAGACAACAGGACGGAGTACGCAGGTTGGAGCCGGAACCGCCAAGATCCTGCTTGAGTTCATGGGTCAGGTCCCAGAACAGCGGCTCGAGATTCTCGGTACGGGTACCAAGGAAGATCATGTCACCGGTGGAACCATGCATATTGGTGACACCGGAACCATATTTTTCCCACAGATCCATCAGGGCCCGGAGGTTTTCGGTGGAATAGTAGAGGCCGGAGGGCTGAGCTATACGAACGGTATGAAAATGCTCAACGCCGGGAAACTGTTTGGGCACATCCGAGTAGCGGCCAACGATGCCGCCGCCATAGCCGAAAACACCGACGATGCCACCGTGCTTCCAATGGGTGATCCGGTCTTTGAATGAAAGCTCAAGTTGGCCAAGAATGTCCCAGACCTCGGGCTTGGTCTCGGCCTGCTGTTTGAGGTCAGTGACGAAACTCGGCCATGGACCTTTTTCCAGTTCGTCCAATAGAGGCGTTTCATGCTTTGCCATCAGTGTTCCTCCTAAAGATAGTAAGTTGGTTAATGAACCTGCGAATGTAAGTAAACTGAACAAGAATTGCGCGTCATTACAGGCAGGAGCGCACAATACCAAATTGAATGCTCATTCAGAGGGCGAACATAAACGCCTGGCCAATCTTTGTCAACAAAAAATCATAAGCCATTGTCGCGCCATGGAAAGCATCTCTTCCCCCCGGTATCACACCAGACCGACATCCCGGAGCACTGTCTCGACGAGCGGATCGACCTCCCCGTTTCCCCGTCCGGCGCTCATGCGGTCCAACAATCGTGCAGCCAGAACCTTGCCCAACTGTACCCCCTCCTGGTCAAAGGAATTGATGTTCCAGCAGAACCCCTGAAAGGCGATACGATGTTCGTACATCGCCAGCAGTTCCCCCATGGTTCGGGGAGTCAGCCGGTCGGCGATAAGGATGGAGCTCGGCCGGTTGCCGGGAAAGGCGCGGGCCGGATTACGGTCTTCCCTCCCCATGGCCAGGGCCAGAGACTGGGCCAGCATGTTGGCGGTCAATTTCTGCTGCGAACTGGTGCCCTCCACCTCAACATCGGCACCATATTGGCTGGAGCGAAAGCCGATAAATTCCGCGGGAACGATTTCGGTCCCCTGGTGGAGCAGTTGGTAAAAGGCGTGCTGACCGTTGGTCCCCGGTTCACCCCAGACAATCGGACCTGTCTGCCATTGGACCGGATGGCCTGCACGGGTGACCGACTTGCCGTTACTCTCCATATCACATTGCTGCAGGTGTGCCGGAAAACGGGATAAGGCCTGGCTGTAGGGCAGAATCGCAACGGTGGCATGGCCGAGAAAATTATGGTTCCAGATTCCCAAAAGCGCCATGAGCAGGGGGATGTTGGCGCGGATATCCGTCTGTTCCGCAACACAATCCATGGCCTGCGCCCCCTGGAGCAACTCGATGACAGCCTCATACCCCAAGGCGAATCCCAAGGCCACTGCCCCGACCATGGAGGTTGCCGAGTAGCGGCCGCCTATATAATCATACATATAAAACGAGGTGTGATACCGGGCCGGATCATCCATGGGCCCGCCCTCCCCGGTGACCGCGACCAGGTGACGGCTCGGATCGAGCCCTGCCTGCTGCAAGGCGCCCCGTATCAACTGTTCATTGGTGCGTGTTTCCAGAGTTGTCCCGCTTTTTGAAACAATGTTGAACAACGTTGTTGCCAGATCAAGCTCTCGCAGGACCTCAGCGGCATCATCGGGATCGACATTGGCGATGAACCGGACCGACCGACCTGGTCGACGATACGCCTGCAGCGCCAGATACAGGGCACGTGGCCCCAGATCGGATCCGCCGATGCCCACCTGCACCATGGTGGTAAACAGTTCGCCACGCTCATTGACAAGGCGGCCATCTTCCAGGGAGTCGAGAAAAACCTGCAGCTTTGCCAACTCTGCTTTTGCCTTGGCTGCTGCCTCCGGTGCTAGAGGCTGGGCATCGAAGACATCTCTGGAGGCGGTATGCAGCACCTGACGGTTTTCGCTCGCATACCCCTCGATCCGATTAAGCACCGCCCCCTTTTTCATGGCGATAAAGGTTTCAACCAATCCTGCCTCATCAGCCAGTTCCTGCAGCGCGGTGAGTACTTCATCGCTTACACGCTGGGTGCCGTACAAAAAATCAAAACCCAGTGCCGAGGACTTGAAGGAACTCATCCGCTGCGGGGACAATCCATTGGCTGCCGTCAGGTCGTGGGGATTCCGGGCCAGTTGGGACAGCCGATCAACAGCGCGGTAGGTGGAAAAATCATGAAACGGCATAGATCCTCCTTGAGGCTCGTGGCAGATATTCAGCCCTTGGCCAGTTCTTTCATCTCATTGATAACAGCTCGATAATCCTTGTGACCGTAGATGGCCGAACCTGCCACAAAAATATTGG
>SKJK01000280.1 GCA_007121995.1 Desulfobulbaceae bacterium | reverse complement strand
GTGAGTTGGGCAGAAAATCAAGATAGTAGATCATATTGAAAAAACGATCACCCAGTTGGTGATAATCTTCCAGATCCTGATCAACGAGTGCCACGGCGTTTGCTACCCGGCGGCAAAGCGTTTCCCAGTTTTCCAGTGCTTGCCCTTGTTCGTCTTTGAGATAATAACGGCGCGCCAAAACCGTTTCCGCGGTATCGGTCAATGCCTGCCGTGGTATACTTCTGGTCATAATTGCCTCGCCTCGCTTGAATTCATTTCATCCTCCCATTCCCACTGCCCGCCCGCACGGCACCATCTGTCCGTCCCATCGTAACGTCAACCTCTCCAAGATACCTGTTTCAAGAAGGTGTAACCAGATGCTCCCCATAGCGGCAAACCACATCGCCGACGGCAACATATCACAACATATAGAGAGCATCAAGCAGAAAAGAATCAATATATAGTATCTGGCAAAATATCCTGTTTTCAACGAGTTCAGGCTAACAGGCTGTTTTTTCCGCTCCTGAAACCATCCATACACTACAGACCACCATCTCATGCAAACCCGTAGAAGCCCACCCTTATGGGGGATACATGCATTTCCACCGTCATCCACTTCTCCCCCCCGGAGGGCTAGTTACCTATCAGATTTGATTGTTAACATTTTTTTGGAACTCCCTGGAGAATTGTCCCCAGCGTGAAATTACATTACGTTTTTGTTGCTTGCGCATTATCATAACCACCAGTATATTATTAATTTTAACCTAAGGAAAACCTTGAGATTTGGGGCAGAATCACCATATTTGTCTCTCCGGCAGCCTGATAGTCGGATAACAGCTTATTTTTTCATTTTTACATCATAAAAGGACAGATCATCATGCTCAAACATCTTCTCCTCTGTGTCTTACTCCTGATACCGATCAGCCTGCATGCGCAGGGCCCCAGTGCCCTTTTAACCGATAACGACCTCAACTGGACCGTGCTGACCACCTGGACGCTACCGGTCAAACCCCTTGATTTTACCCAATCACTGGACAATAAACTGGTTTTTGTCCTCGGAGCAGACCAGAAAGTCCATATCTTTGCCGCTAACGGAAAAAAATTGGGAGAAATGCCCGTCGATCCCGGCACCTCTGCCATTGACATCGCCCCCAGAGGCGAACTTCTGTTCCTGATGAATGAAGAAACCAATGTCTACACAGCCATTGATATCAGCTTCAATAAAAAAATTGACATCAGCGGCGCTCCAATGCTGGGCAAGGAAGATGCACCGATCACCCTGATCGTCTTCTCCGATTTTGAGTGCCCTCACTGCGGTAAAGTCAAACCCCTGCTCGACCACCTGCTAGCCACCAACAAAGAGACCCTGCGCATCGCCTTCAAGCACCTGCCGCTCCGGATGAATTCCTACGCGGAATCTGCTGCCCTGGCGGCCATCGCCGCCCATAACCAGGGAAAATTCTGGCAGATGCATGACGCTCTTTTCGGCATCACCAACTGGACCCCGACAGTGATCGAAGAAACGGCCATGGTCATCGGCCTTGATATGGATCAGTTCAAGATCGACCGGGACAGCATGGAAACACGGATGCGCCTGGCCAAGGATGTCAATGACGCGCAGATGGCTGATATATCGGCAACCCCATCCCTCTTTATCAACAGCCGCCCGGTGCGGGATCGCTCCTTACCCGCTCTACAACGCATGATAGACGAAGCATTGGCCGCAAAGGGGGGAGCACAGTGAATTGAAATCATCAACCGCTTTGAATTCGGAAATCTCCCGTGATCTTGAGTTTGCCGACAACACCATCGCCCAAATGCTCTTTGGTGATCTTAACCGCAATCTCCACACCATTGAACAGGCAACTGGAGTGGTAATCAAGGCCAGGGGCAACAGCCTGCAGATCTTCGGTCGAACCCATGCTGTCGAGCTGGCCGCCACCACTTTGCAACAGATGTATGGCCTGCTGGGCAAAGGGTATCCGGTTTTCAGTCAGGACATCGCCTTTGGCGTCAAGATTCTAGAATCCTCACCGCAGGCAAAACTGGAAGAAATCTTTCTCGACAAGGTCTGCATCACGGCACGCAAGCGGGTCATCTCACCAAAGTCAGTCAACCAGAAGCATTATATCGAGTCCATCCGCGGCAATGACATCGTTTTTGGCATTGGACCTGCCGGCACCGGCAAGACCTATTTGGCCGTGGCCATGGCTGTTGCTGCCCTGGCCCGGGAACAGATCGCCAAGATCATCCTGACCCGGCCAGCGGTGGAAGCAGGAGAAAAGCTGGGGTTTCTCCCCGGTGACATGGCCCAGAAAGTCGACCCCTACCTGCGACCGCTCACTGATGCCATCAACGACATGATGGGCCAGGACAAAGCCCAGGAGCTGAGCGAACGTGGTGTCATTGAGGTGGCGCCATTGGCTTTTATGCGCGGCCGGACTCTGAATAACGCCTTCATCATCCTTGATGAAGCCCAGAATACCACCCGGGAACAGATGAAAATGTTTCTTACCCGCATCGGTTTTGACTCCCGGGCGGTGATCACCGGTGATGTAGCCCAGATAGACCTGCCCGGAACACAAAAATCAGGCCTCATCCAGGCCGAACATATTCTCACCGGTATCAAAGGGATCGCTTTTTGCCACTTCACTAAGGCCGATGTGGTCCGCCATCCCCTTGTTCAGGAAATTATCCATGCCTACGAGCAACAGGATTTGTCCCGCCATGCCGGTGCACCCCCAGCTAAGCTCGAAGGCTGATCATGGCAGTTCACCTTGATCTCTCCGCCGTCACCAACCGCCTGTCACTCAACCATCGACTCCTGCGGGTGCGCTGTGATCAGCTCCTTGCGCTGCTCAACCTGCAGAATGTCCAGGTCAGCGTGGTACTGATGGGTGATGCCGAAATGGCTGTCTATAATGAAAAATTCCGCAAAAAAAGAGCGGCGACCAATGTTCTCGCCTTTCCAGCCACCGGGCCCAGTGATGATTTTCCCATGCCGGAGACGGAACTCGGTGATATTCTCATCTCTGTTGATAC
>SKJK01000138.1 GCA_007121995.1 Desulfobulbaceae bacterium | reverse complement strand
GATTTTTCCCGCTTTGCCGTGCTGGTGAACCGCCTGCGGCGGGAACAGAATGTCCGGCTGGTGCAAGCCGCTACCGGAGCTGCCGGTCTAAAACAACTCCAAGGAATGCTCATGGATTTGGTTATTGTGGACGAGCAACTCGATGACATGAGCGGTATAGAATTTGTGCAACGGCTGGTCCAGGTCAATCCATTGGTGAATACAGCCATTGTCGGGTCCCTCTCGAAAGCTGATTTTCATGAAGCCACCGAAGGGCTCGGCGTGTTGATGCAATTGCCGCCCAGTCCTGGGGACAAGGATGCCGAGGCGTTGCTTGCTGTGATCGAGAAAATTTCCGGATTGATGCAAAGCGAAACGAACAAAGCGGTGGCTCCATGATTATCAGCGTAGCCAGTGGTAAAGGGGGAACCGGTAAGACAACCGTGGCCACTAATATGGCCCTCGCCTTGGGGACCGGTGTTGAGTTACTCGACTGTGATGTCGAAGAGCCCAATGCCCATCTTTTTCTTCATCCAGTACTGCAACGAAGTGAACAGGTGGAGACGCCGGTACCTCTTGTAGATAAAGACAAATGCACTTTTTGTAAGAAATGCGCTGAGATCTGTCGGTTCAACGCCCTTGCTGTGCTCAACGATACGGTGTTGGTTTTTCCAGAGCTTTGTCATAGTTGTGGTGGCTGCATGCTGGTCTGCCCCGAGGGAGCGATCACGGAAACCGGTCGGGAGTTGGGAACGCTCAACTTCGGTGTCAGCAACGGTATTCACTTTATCAACGGTCGATTGCGGGTGGGTGAGGCCATGTCGCCACCCTTGATTCATCGGGTTCGAGATGCTGCAGATCCGCAACGGATTACCATTATCGATGCACCGCCCGGCACCTCCTGCCCAGTGATCGCGGCCATGCATGGGGCAGATTTTATTCTCCTGGTCACTGAACCGACCCCCTTCGGTCTTCACGATCTGCAGTTGGCGGTGGAAGCCGTGCGGGTGCTCGGTATTCCTTGTGGTTTGGTGGTCAACAGGGCGGATATGGGTGATGATAAGGTCTTCACCTATGCGCAAAAGGAAAACATCCCGATCTTATTAACTATCCCATTTGAACGTCGGATTGCCGAAATATATTCCAAAGGCAAGATGGTTGTTGAGGAGATACCGGAGTGGAAAGAAAAATTTCAACAGCTCTTCTCTGACATAACCGCTGTTCTTGAGGAGAGCAAAGGAGTGTCATGCGCGAAATAGTGATTATCAGCGGTAAGGGAGGAACCGGTAAGACAAGTTTGACCGCAGCCTTTGCCGCGCTGGCGGAAAACACTATCCTCTGTGATGCCGATGTCGATGCTGCTGATTTGCATCTGTTGATGCAACCGGAGATTCGCCAGCGGAACGATTTCATGGGAGGGAGCAAAGCGTTCATTCGTCCCGACACATGCACCGGATGTGGGGTCTGTCTGGATCTGTGCCGATTCGGAGCCATCACCAATCGGTTTCAGGTCGACCCCATCCGGTGCGAGGGATGCGGAGTTTGTGTTGATTTTTGTCCGGTTGAGGCCATCGACTTCCCGATACAGCGTTGCGGCGAATGGTATATCTCTGATACCCGATTTGGCCCCATGGTTCATGCCCGCCTCGGTATAGCCGAAGAAAACTCAGGCAAGCTGGTCAGCTTGGTGCGCAAGGCAACCCGTGAACTGGCTGAAGAGCGGCGAAGTGACCTGATTTTGACCGATGGCCCGCCTGGGATTGGTTGTCCGGTGATTGCGGCCATCGGAGGGGCCACGGTCCTGGTGATCGTGGTTGAACCAACGGTATCCGGCCTGCACGATATGGATCGGGTGGTGGAACTTGCCGCCCATTTCCGAATACCCGGTATGGTCTGTGTCAATAAGTATGATCTGAATATCGAAATGACCGAAGCCATCGAAGCATTGGCAGAGCAACGAAATATTACCCTCCTGGGTCGGATTCCGTTTGACCCGATATTCACCCATGCCATGGTGGCGGGGAAAACGATCTTCGAATACAGCAAACAGGGCCTGACCCAGGATCGGATTAGAGTAACCTGGGAAAAAATTATCACTTCTTCCTCCATGAACCCGCTTGGGATTGTGGATTTTAAAGCAACAATTCAATAAGAAAGGACAAAAGAATATGACAATGGTGCGTGTGGCAATCCCTTCAGAGGGAAACGGTGGATTAGACGGCATGAGGGCAGGGCATTTTGGCCACTGCAATGTTTTTACCTGCATAGACGTCGAGGATGGTCAGATCAAACAGGTATCGATCCTGCCCAACCGTGAGCACGTTCAGGGCGGATGCATGGTGCCGGTTAATCTGCTGGCGGAAGCGGGGGTGAATGCCTTGGTGGTTGGCGGCATCGGCATGCGGCCGCTGATGGGTTTCAGGCAGGTGGGAATAGAAGTCTATCATGACGGTGAGCGGGCCGATATCCGGCCTGTGGTCGAGGACTTCCTTGCCGGTAGTCTGCAGAAAATAACTGATAATCAGGTCTGCGGTGGTGGCGGTCACTGATTTATGATGTGTAAAGGAGGGCGAAATGAAAATTGCTGTAACTTCGAAAGGTATCGATCTCGAGAGTGAAGTGGATCCACGCTTTGGTCGAGCCCCATATATTCTCATCGTTGACACTGATACCCTGGAATTTGAGGCAGTGGACAATAGCCAAAATGTCAATGCCTTCAAAGGGGCTGGTATCCAGGCGGCCACCATGGTAAGCGACAAAGGAGCCTCGGTGTTATTGACTGGATACTGCGGGCCTAAAGCCTTTGTTACCTTGGAGGCTGCCGGAATCAAGGTGGTCAATGACAGCTCCGGTACGGTTCGTGATGCGGTGGAAGCCTTCAAAGACGGCCGGGTGACTTTTGCAACAGCGGCCAATAAAGAGGCTCACTGGTAGTTTTCGTCATAATATATCGATGGTTGGTCTGGCGTAATGGGCCGGGTAGAGGACGGTGAGCCTGAGGGTTCCGGTTCTGCCCGGTCTGTTTTTATGGGAGCGTCGGAAT
>SKJK01000170.1 GCA_007121995.1 Desulfobulbaceae bacterium | reverse complement strand
GGTCTGAGGAGAATAGGTATTCAGACTTCCATTATTTATCTGTGGAAATCAGTGTAATCTGTGGACAAACTATTTTAAACATAGGAATCATAAAATGAAAAATGCGGCTCTTACTAAATTGATAATGGATAAGACGATTGCTCTTTTCAATCTTGACTTGAGGAAAACTAATGTTCTGACGGAAGCTGCTAACGGTCATTTTTTTGATACCTGCAGGTCGGGGTGAAGAACGAACCTCAACATCGATGTCAGCAAAACGAAGTGAACGAAAAAAGAAGACAACTAAGAATTCGTCCTCTTATTGTCCGGATGGCGCAAAGGGTTGATAAAGGGGGTCACCGATAAGAACCATCTGCCAGGAGAGGAAGGGCAGGGTGACCAGGTAGGTTTCGCCCAGGCTGAGGTAACCCTTTGTCAAAATGGAGAAAAAGAGGTCCGGTGGCGGGAAGGCCTGGACATAGGGCTCATAAACCGGCCCGATGGTGGCGGCCACTCCTTGCTCCAGCATCCGTTTGCACCACACCTGGGAGTCAGGTCGTTTAAGGGTGGCACATTCCGAACTGGCAATATGGTACCCGATCGCTCCTCGAGCCCAGGTGAAGGCATCCACATAGCGGGCCAGGCTGTACCAACCGCTGTACAGGGCTGTATCCGGACAATCACCCGGCCCAAACAGGTCGCTTGTCGCGTCCAGGCGCACCGGCATACGGCCGCTTTGTCGAACAACCTCGGCTGCCGCATGCAGGGAGGCATCGTAGAATGCGTAACCAGTGAGGTCTATTGTCTTTGGCCTGGGCCAGCGGGCATCAAAGCAGGCTCGTCCCTGCAATCCCTGTTGTTCAGTATGGATGGCGTCATCCACCAGTCGACGTACTGTGGCAGGATCAGGGCCGTCAAGGCGGCTGACCAGGAGAACTTCGTCGCGGCTGAGCAGGGTCGGCTGATGGCGAAAGCCAAGAAAAAAAGGATTGGGCATCCAGCCTTCCAGAGGATATGAATCGACCAGGACCAGGGCAAGTTCCGAGTCGACCGCAGCCCGAGTCTCCATGCCCTGGTACAGGCTTCGTTGTTCTGTCAGTCGTTTTATTTCGGCCAGAATGGCGCCAAGCCGTTCTCCCTCAGCCTGCTGCTGTTCCTCTTCCAGTACCTCCAGTTTCTGGTCGATTTCGAGGAGATGGGGATCCTCTTCCGGCGCGGGTGACTGGATGGCCAGCGGTACACCATACACGGTCACCAGGGCACGGATCCCTTGTTCGCTGCCCATTCGGTCCAGTGCCTTGCGCACCGGCTGACGGATTTCACGGTCATAAGTCTGTCGGGAACAGTGTTCGTCCCAGGTGGTGGCGATTGTAATCAGGTTGCTGGTCGGGATCTGCCGTTGGCGCATATAGTACCTGGCCAGGGCCAGGCTGTTTTTTGCCCTCGAGTTGGCAATCACCACTACTTCTTCCGGGGCCAAGGCCCTGGCAACGGTGGGGAGGAGCACAATCGAGACCAGAAGAAGCAGGGTGCAGATCGGTTTTTGACTGGCATTCCATGGCATAAGATCATACCTTTTTTGCAAAAAATGAACCGCTGGAGAGAGGGTGCCGTGGTTTCTGTGCACTGGGTGCACAAACAAAGGTAGCAAAGTACTGCCCATAGAGGAACAGAAAATCAGTGATTGACAAGAACAAAGAAACTGTACAGGTAGCGTTCCGGCAGCGGCTCCTCGACTGGTTTGCCACCCATCAGCGGCCCTTGCCGTGGCGCCGTACCTATGAACCGTATCAGGTATGGATTGCGGAAATCATGGGGCAGCAGACCCAGATGGAGCGGGTTGTTGCCTATTTTCAACGGTGGATGGAGAGGTTTCCCGATATTGGCGCCGTGGCTGCCGCCCCGGAACAAGCCATTCTCAAAGCCTGGGAGGGTCTTGGGTACTACAGCCGTGCTCGCAACATTCAAAAAGCGGCAGGCCGTATTCTCACCGAGGCTAATGGTGAAATCCCGACCTCATACCGGCAACTTCTCGATCTTCCCGGAATCGGACCCTATACCGCTGCCGCCATCCTCTCCATTGCTTATAATCAGCCCTATCCCCTGCTTGATGCCAATGTCGAACGGCTTTTCGCCCGCCTTGATGATATCAACCGGCCCCTCAAGACCAGCAAGACCCGCAAAAAGTTGGAGGCTATGGCCGCGACGCTGCTGGATCGCAACGATCCCCGTCACTTCAACCAGGCCCTGATGGAATTGGGCGCCCTGATCTGCACCCCGAAAAAACCAGCGTGTCCACAGTGTCCGGTGCAGCCACATTGCCGGGCGTACCGGGCCGACACTGTCGAGTTCCGCCCGTTGCCGACTGCCCGCGATAAACGCATTGATATTATCATGGCCTGCGGCATCATTGTGCATCATGAGCAGTTTTTTATTCAACAGCGCCTGGCCGATGACATCTGGGGTGGTTTGTGGGAATTCCCCGGTGGCCGCCTCCTTGAGAGAGAGACACCGGAGCATTGTGCGGTGCGGGAAGTCGAGGAAGAGACCGGCTGGCGGGTGAGCGACCCGGTTCCCTTTATGACCGTGGTACATCATTACACCCGCTACCGGGTCACCCTGCATGCTTTTTTCTGCCGGTCGCCTGTCCCTTTGCCAAAACCAGTGCTGACCGCTGCCAGCCGTTATGCCTGGGTGCCTCTTGCCGGCCTGGTGGACTATCCCTTTCCAGCCGGCCACCGCCAACTGATAACTGCCCTGCGGAAAAGAGATTTTTCCGGAAAATAGGTAAAATTACCTAGTGGTATTTTTGTCAGTATTTCAACAAGTACCTCTTTTTTTGCCAAGAATAATTCAGATAACCGGAAAATAATTTGTACTTGAGCTCCTCTGGTGGTAAAAGTGACAGACTATCCGCAATCTCCTTTCTTTCACAGTAGGCCAGCTATTCGTGTTCGATAAGAATGACCCGACAGTCACCTCCATGCAGGATGAAGTGCACCGGCTCAGCACCAACTGGCGGACCCTGCTCGACGCCATGCCGG
>SKJK01000109.1 GCA_007121995.1 Desulfobulbaceae bacterium | reverse complement strand
TCTCGCCAGTCTCAACAGCTATTACATCTTTTACCTGATGCATACATTTCAGATCTCTGTGCAGTCCGGTCAGATCCGCTTGTTCGTTTTTCTTTTCGGTGCGGCCCTGGGCACGCTGCTCGGCGGACCGGTAGGTGATCGCATTGGTCGCCGTCGGGTCATCTGGTATTCTATAGCTGGTGTAGCGCCGCTCACCCTGCTGCTGCCGCACGTCAGTCTCTTCTGGACCGGCCCTTTGACCTTCTTCATCGGTCTCATGCTGGCTTCCGCTTTTCCAGCCATCGTGGTCTATGCCCAGGAACTCATCCCCGGCCGGGTAGGAGCGGTCTCAGGGTTGTTCTTCGGCCTGGCCTTCGGCATGGCTGGGATCGGCGCGGCCCTACTGGGCTGGCTGGCGGATCTGCAAGGGATTGTTTATGTGTACCATCTTTGTGCCTTTCTCCCCCTTTTGGGATTTATGGCTGTCTTTCTCCCTGATGTTAATCGAACCGGGGGATAATCCATGAGGAGTAAAGTGTTCATCGCCAGGTGTTGATACCAGGGAAGGAGCACTGACATCTCCGGGGGATAAAAAATGAGTCGTTACTTTTTGGGAAAAAGACGGGGGTCGGTCATGCTTTCCGGCCTGAGGATGTCGTTGAGTTGTTCCTGGGTGAGCAGTTCTTTTTCAAGGACCAGTTGAGCAACGCTGTTCCCGGTCTTGAGTGCCTCCTTGGCAATGGCGGCGCAACGGTCATAGCCAAGGTAGGGGACGAGAGCGGTCACCAAACCGATACTGTTTTCTACATAACCGCGACAGACATCCCGGTTGGCCTCAATGCCGTTGATACAGCGGCTGGTCAGGGTGACGCAGGCATTGGTGAGAATCATCATGCCGTGGAGCAGGTCATAGGCGATGATCGGCTCCGCCATGCACAGTTCCAGTTCACTGGCTTCGGCGGCCATGGAGACCACCGCATCATAGCCCATCACCTGATAGCAGACCTGATTAACCAGTTCGGGAATGACCGGATTGACCTTGCCGGGCATGATGGATGAACCCGGCTGCATGGGTGGCAGGTTGATTTCGTTGAGTCCGCAGCGTGGTCCTGAAGACAGCCAGCGCAAATCATTGCAGATTTTCGAGATCTGAACAGCGGCCCGCTTGAGAGTGGAGGACATCTGGCAGAAGGAACCGGCATTCTGGGTGGCCTCAATCAGGTTACGGGCACGTCGCAGCTCAAAACCACTGACCATGGATAGCTTGTGGGTGACCAGATCGGCGTATCCGGGTGGGCTGTTAATACCAGTGCCGATGGCGGTGGCCCCCATATTGATGTCGAGGAATTCGTATGCTGCCCGTTCAATGGCCTTGATGGCGCTTTCGATCATCACTCCATAGGCGCTGAATTCCTGACCAAGGGTCATGGGAACCGCATCCTGATTTTCGGTACGACCCATTTTCAGCACATCGCCGAATTCCTCGCCTTTGGCGTCGAGAGCTGCCTTGAGGGCGGTCATGGCATTGATAAGGCTACGATTGGCCAGCAGCACAGCCAGTTTGATCGCCGTTGGATATGCGTCATTGGTCGACTGGGAACAGTTGACATCGTCGTTGGGGTGCAGGTATCTGTAATCACCTTTTTCCCGGTTCATGAGTTCAAGGCCACGATTGGCGATGACCTCATTGGCATTCATGTTGGACGACGTGCCGGCACCACCCTGAAACATATCGACAACAAAGTGTTCGTGCAGATTCCCGGCAAGAAGATCGTCGCAGGCAGCTGCAATAGCCCGCATTTTTTGTTCCTCGAGCACACCCAGCTCGAAATTGGCCATGGCTGCCGCTTTTTTGACCAGAGCCAATCCCTCGATGAGATGGGAAAAGTTACGCAGTTGAATGCCGGAAATGGAAAAATTTTCCATTGCCCGAATAGTTTGCACACCATAATAGGCATAATCGGAAACTTCACGGTTACCGAGGGAATCCTGTTCCGTACGGAATCCACCCATCTCCCGGACACTGTCTTTCCGTTCATACAGCAGGTTGGAGAGTTCCCGCAGTCGTCGATAGATACTGACGGCAATGCGGGCGACAATGCGATGAAAGAGGGCCGGTTGATTGGTGCGGAAGTCGGCGATTTTTTCAGTGGAGATCTGCCAGACCGTCGTGCCGTGGCGGGTGAAGGCGCTGTTGCTGTGCGAGTGGGCTTCCAGAAAGGCTCCTTCGCTGATCAGGGTACCGGCTATTATGGTGGCAATATGGCGGGAGGAACCGTGCACTCCCCGCACCAGTTCCACCTTTCCTTCCAGAATGATGCCCGCCCACTTCCGGGGCATGGATTCATGAAAGAGCCACTCATTAGGTGCATAGGTGCGACGAATACCCTCGCTGAAGAAGGCGGTGAGATCGTCGGCTGGGATATCCGAGGACCGTGCGGCTATTTTTATGATTTTTTCTTCGATGTTCATTACTCTTCTTCTTTACGGCTGGCGAATCCGGGCAGTTCAAGAGGGCTGACCTTGGGTTTTTTCGGGGTTCCAGTGATGTTGGTGATCCGGCGCACGGTGCGGTTGGCGATGCGCTTTCCTTTAGCGCCGGCTCCCTTGATCTGGTAATCATCAAGCTCTATTTCCAGGGCATTGTATTTTGCCCGGGATGAGGGAGCCAGACTGGCCCGGATCCGTAGGCCTTCTTTGCCGAGCAGCAGGAGGAGGATGGCGGTACGTTTTCCTGCTTCAAACAGCCGATACTCGCGGTTGAGAATGAACTTGGGCATGGCAAACCGTTTGACATAAGCGAGGTTTTCCGGGCCACGATAGATAAGGTTGAAGACAAGGTCGTTTCTGACCACCCCCATCCAGTGCAGATCCGATCCGACAAAAAGTTTGTCCGGTACATTGATCACCTTGTACAGCCCATTTTTAAAAATAAGCAGCAGCCGATCATATTCGGAGCAGCAGCACTCCAGGTCACTGCCCCCTTCCTCGACTTTGATCTTGTGACCAATGAAACCATTTGGTCGGGTATAGAAGACGTTGAGGTTGG
>SKJK01000365.1 GCA_007121995.1 Desulfobulbaceae bacterium | reverse complement strand
GGCATGATCGATTTCGTTGCAACTGAATTCAGTACTGTTCTGGCGCCGACCACGGGCCATGATATGTCCTTGGGCTACCAATACACAACCCACCGGGAATTCACCCTCCGCCAGAGCCTGCCGCGCTTCTTCCAGGGCGGCCTGCATATACTGTTCGTGAATTGTCATCAATCTCTATCCTTACCATAGCCCGCTTCGACGCGGTACAACCGGCTGTTGGTCCCCTATACCACGGAGACCAACCACTGTCAAAACAACCAGCAACCATCACATTGATCGCCCCAGACGCAGGACATTTTTGCCAATGGCGACACCGGTCTCAGGCTGCACCCAATCGTGTCCCTTATCGATACAAGGCAGGTAGACCAACCGTGCAGAGACATCTGTTGTCCGCACCTGGGGCAGGGCCGGAAAAATCAACCGCGGCCCGGCAGTGGCCGCGGCGGCGAGAATGACCTTGATCGCCTGCCTGGCCTCGGCCTCCGGCAGGGTGACCGGAAAAAACAGTTTCTGGATCCGCCCGGTGACCGGTTTGAGCCGCCATTGGCTTAAAGTAGCCTGCCGACTGGCCTGGAGAAAAATTTTTGGCCGTAACTTGATGGCGGGAACCCAGAAACTCATCCCCTGCTCGCCCCACAGGGGACGGGGCAGGAACGGCTGATTGGTCCGCTCGACAAAGTCGGCAAAGCTGTTGATGGCCAGCGTTGGAATGCGGGCATGCATCTGCCAGAATGGCAGATAGAGCCGGGTGGCCGCGGATCCTGGAACCAGACGCCAGTCAACCGCAGCCAACCCCTCTTGAGCAAACGACCAGGTCGTGTGACAATGAACGCAGACCATCACCTGGCAATCTGTTGCTCCTTCCAGGCCGGCACCGCATTGCGGACAGATGGTCGGGAAAAAACGGACCTGCCAGGCCTCTTGAAAAGATCGCCCCTGCAGAGAGGTCTTGCTCAGCTGTTCGGGAGTGGCAAGCAGCAGGTCGGTCACCCCATCGAACACCCCCTGCCGCTTGCGCACCAGGGGAAGATATATATAGCTAAGGCTCTCACCGATATAGGCACGATGAAACAGTTGCTCACCGGTCCGGACGGTGAGTTTACCGACGGCGGCGGCCTTGGTAAGGATGGCACCGGCCTTGATCTGGCGAGGCAGATAGCTCGCGCGGGTGTCAGCATCGATGCGGCGCAATCGCATGGCCTGCGGTCGCACGCCCAAGGAAGGCGGCAAACCAACCACCGAGGCCGCCGCAGCCTGGGTAGTATCCACTACTCGATGGCTGAGACCACGCTCGCTCACCAGATAAATAGTGCCCTTGAAACGAAGATACGGGGCCAGAAACACCGAATCGGTTCGCAGTGGTTTCGCCATGGGCAGGACATAGCGAAAAGGTCCATTCCCTTGCAGGTAGTTGCGAATCCCGCAAAAAGAACAGGTCAACAGGCGATCGGTTTCGGTGAGCTCAACCGGGCCGCCACACTGTGGGCATCCCTGCTCAATGCGCAGATTCATACTGCTCCCACAATCGACATAAGCGACCCAAGCGTTCGCCGGGTGTAAGCAGAAGGTGGCCAGCCCCGGCTACCGGAACCATTATGTAGTGATCTTTTCGCCACACTGATTACAGAATACGGCCTCGGGGAGATTGGTGGTGTGGCAGTGGGGGCACAGCATTTCCCTGGGCCGCTCTTCGGTGGGCAGACCGCATCGGGAACAAAAAGCCGCCCCTGGAGAAAGGTTTTTACCACAATGGGTGCACTGCTGCTGAATAAGCTGCTGATGACCGCAGTAGGGGCAGAAGCGGGCATCCACGGAAATGGCATGGTCGCATTCCTGGCAATTGGTCTCCGCGGCGGGTCTACCGGCAACCATACCTGCGCCGGTAGCGGGTTGCTGACCGGAAAACAGATTGCCGAACATGGCCGGCATCATCATGCCCAGGCCCAGGCCGAGGCCAGCCCCGGCCTCCCCCCCTGATGCCGCCGCTTTCTCCATGGCCATGGCCGCCTTCATGCGGACGAAATTGTCCATATCCTTGATCACGCTCAATCGGGAACGGTCATCAATGGCCTGCTGCACTTCGACCGGTGGCGTAATGGACGTGATATAGAGAGCATCCAGGGCCAGGCCGAAGCGAGCAAAATCCCGGGCCAACCGTTGCTGCAGCCCAAGAGCAATGGCATCGAAGGAACCGGGAAGATCAAAGAGACTGTTGAGTTGTTCCCCCAGGTAATCATTGAAACGGGAAACAATCACCTGGCGCAGATAGTCTTCCACCTGTTCGGTGGTGTATTTGCCCATGGTCCCGGCCAGGGTATTGATCATGAGGACCGGCTGGACAATGCGGATATTGAAGACGCCATGGGCCCGCAGGCGCACAAGCCCCAGCTCGGCATCGCGAAAGGCCACCGGGTCCCGGGTGCCCCATTTGAGATCCGGAAAGACCTTAAGATTGACAAAAAAAACCTCAGCCCGCAACGGACTGATCATCCCCCAGGGGACAGACAGGATCTTGGTGAGGATGGGGATATTGCCGGTCTTGAGGGTATGCCGTCCCGGTCCATAGGCATCACAGGCCTTGCCTTTGTAAAACAGGACGCCGGCCTGGCTCTCCCGCACCGTCAACTGGGCGCCGAATTTGATTTCACCCGACCCCACTTCCGGGAGCCGATGCAGCAGTTCCCTGCCGGTCTCGTCAAACCATTCCAGTGCTTCCAGCAGGATAATGTTGTTCACACCCATGATGTACTCCTGGACATTGCCGGTTTGGCAACTTTTTCACGCCATGCAGCCACCGGACAGGCATTTTTTTTGCAAATTGAGTCAATATAGTGGAAAAACTCAGCGACAGATCACATTCGGGCCGAAATCGATGGAATCAATGCTGTGGGTATTGTATCTTGCCCAGACGTTTCCTAATACTCAAAGTATAGCAAAGCCCCTGGCTGCACACAAGCGACATGATCCTCCGGACGAAATTGTTCTCGCGCCGGTTGGTGCAACGTGTCCTGACCTGCACTCAGGAGCCCCCT
>SKJK01000367.1 GCA_007121995.1 Desulfobulbaceae bacterium | reverse complement strand
CGATATCGAGGAGATCGGTGGACGCCGGGTCATACAATACCGGGGCGGCAGTCTGCCATTGATCAGTATCGATGAGGTTGCCTCGGTGTTACCTCTTGCGGATCGCGATGACCTGCTGGTCATTGTCTTTCACCTGGCCGGCAAAGATATCGGCCTGCTGGCCACCGGCCCCATCGATGCCGTTGAAATCTCCGCCGACATCGACGACGTTACCCTCAAGCAAACTGGCATCATGGGCTCAGCCATCATCGCCGGGAAAACAACCATGCTGGTCAACATCTTTGAGACCGTCCAGGCCTCCAACCCACAATGGTTCGAAGATCACGCTGCCTACAGCGGCCTTGATACCAGTGAAGATCTCGCCCCTACCATCCTCATCGTCGAAGATTCCAACTTCTTCCGCAATCAGGTAAAAGGCTACATGGAGGAAGCCGGGTTCAATGTTCTCGAGGCTGAGGACGGCAAGATCGCCTGGCAGGTTCTCGAAGAGCAGGGAGAAACCATCGCCATGGTGGTTACGGACATAGAGATGCCCAACATGGATGGATTTGAGTTGACGGAAAGGATTAAAACCGACAAACGGTTCCGCCACCTTCCGGTCATCGCGCTCACGACCCTGGCTGCTGAAGAAGATATAGCCCGAGGTAAGGCTGTTGGGGTTGATGAATATCATATCAAACTTGACAAGGAACGTCTGATGGAGAGTGTCCATCGAAATGCCAAATCCATGCTGACGGCATGAGCATTATGATGGAAACTGATACGCATCAAATGAAAAATACTTTTCCTGGTTCTCACCGGACCAGCGTGGCACGCCGCAATAATAGCACCCATACGGCAGATCAGCAAAAAGCGCTGGTTCGTCATTTCGGGGTCTGGTCAATTTCGGCACTCACCAGGAACATACTTTTGCAGAACGGGGTTGCATAATGGCAGAACCAAAGAACCTGACCAAAAATATCGTTGAACTCGCTACGTTCTATGTTGGCAACGCTCTTTGCGGCATGGATATCCTTAAAATTCAGGAAATCAATAAATTGATGGAGATGACCAAGGTGCCGCAGGCTCCGGATTATATGCTGGGCATCCTCAATCTTCGTGGGCAGATCGTCACCATCATCGATTTGGGTCAGAAACTCGGCCTCGGCACCGCCAAACTCAGCAACGAATCCCGAAATATTATTATCAATACCCCAGGCGAGCATGTCGGCCTCATGGTCTCCAGAATCAGTGACGTGGTTATGGCTGATCCGGACAAAATCGAACCTGCCCCTGCCAACATGAACGGCATCCAGGGGGCATTCTTCACCGGTGTGTATAAAACGGAAAACAAACTGATCGGTATCCTCGATGTCAAGGAAGTCCTGCGCATCGATTAAGGAGACCCTGTTTCCAGGTCATGCAGCTTTGTACTTGCACCCGGTAAACATATACGACCAAAGGCAACCTGCTCTGGGAACCAGATCAACGATTAGCATTCCATTGCTCTATTGTTGCCATTCTTCAACTGATGACATGAAAAGAATCAACTGATGCTGGGAAAAAAGATACGCGTTCTGGTGGTAGATGACACCATCGTCTACCGAAAAGCGGTCAGCGATATCCTTTCGGAAATGCGGGGGATTGAAGTAGTGGGTGTCGCCCATAATGGCAAAATCGCTGTTGCGAAAATCCAGACTCTCAAACCGGACCTGCTGACCCTGGATATCGAAATGCCAATCATGAACGGCATTGAAGTACTCCAGTACTTGCAGCAGCATGCCCCTCAGGTTTCGGCCATTATGGTCTCCACCCTTACCAGTGAGGGTGGAGACATGACCATGCGGGCTCTGGAACTAGGTGCCTACGACTTTATTCTCAAGCCCAGCAGCACCAATATTGCCGACAGTAAACAACAGCTCCGCCTGCTACTGACCCCCCTGATCAAGGCTTTTCAGACCGGCCGAACAGCCGTGGGCGCCATGCAGCCAGGAACCAGTGCCAGAACACCCGCACCACGACCCATCGCACCGGGCACAAAGCCGGCAACTCAACAGCATGCAACAGGTGTGTCTTCACGGCAGCGAACCGATGCCAAAGAGATGCGGCGGCAAGGAAAATCAGAGATCATAGCCATCGGTATTTCTACCGGCGGGCCGAACGCCCTGGCGAAAATGATGCCTATGCTGCCGGGAAATCTTGGTGTACCCATTGTCATTGTCCAGCACATGCCGCCTGTTTTCACCAAATCTCTAGCAAACAGTCTCAACGCTAAATGTGCGCTGACCGTCAAGGAAGCCAAAAACGGGGAACCCATTCTGGCTAATGTTGTGTATATCGCCCCCGGAGGCAAGCAGATGAAACTGGTGGCCTCAACCGACGGAACCAACCGGCTGATCCGGATAACCGACGATCCTCCTGAAAATTCCTGCAGACCATCGGCTGATTACCTGTTTCGTTCTGTTGCTGATTATTATGTCGGACGAGCCACAGCAGTGATCATGACAGGAATGGGCTCTGATGGCACCGAAGGGTTGAAGATTCTCAAAGAAAAAGGGGCCCTGATTATCGGCCAGGATGAATCGAGCTGCGTTGTCTACGGGATGCCCAAGACACCAGCAGATATCGGATTAACCGATGTGGTGGCCCCCTTGAATAGAATCGCCGGCGAAGTTGTCAAAACGGTTAAATAGCAGATTCCTTCAACCGACGAATCCAATGTTAAAAATTTCACCTGAAGAAATCAAGCTCATCACAAGGTATATCCGCGAAATTTCAGGGATACACCTTGACGAGAGCAAAAAATATCTCTTAGAAACCAGGTTGAATGCTATTGCTGAAGCAGAGGGCTGCGGCACCTATCAGGAATTCTATGCAAAAGCTAAAAAAGACGCCAGCAAAGCTATTGAAAGAAAGATTATTGATGCAATTTCCACCAACGAGACCCTCTTTTTTCGCGATGCCAGCCTCTTTCAACTCTTGCAGCACAAAATTTTCCCGGAAATGATCGACGCCCGAACCCCGAAAATGCCGTCGATGAAAACCTCGCTCAAGGT
>SKJK01000065.1 GCA_007121995.1 Desulfobulbaceae bacterium | reverse complement strand
TTTCCCATATGCCCCGACATGCCCGTATAGATATGCCCGGCTTGCTCCAGCACGTCATCGTCAGAGGGATCGAAAAAAGTTCCATTTTCCTCGACGATCAGGACCGGGTAAATTTTGTTTCCCGCCTCCGCGCTCTCCTGTCGGAAACCGAAACCTCTTGCTACGCCTGGGTTTTGCTCGATAACCACTTCCATCTGTTGCTGCATCCGAAACAGAGAACCTTGGCCGAGGTCATGCGACGCCTGCTCACCGGATACGCCGTGGTGTTCAATCTGCGTCACCAACGTGCCGGCCATCTTTTTCAGAACCGATACAGGTCCATTGTTTGCGACAAAGATTCTTATCTTCTCGAGCTGGTGCGGTACATCCACCTGAATCCGATCCGGGCAGGAATCGTTGCTGGGCTTGAGGCATTGGCGGCATATCCCTGGTGCGGCCATGGCGAATTGCTCGGGCGGTCAGACATGGCGATGATACAGATAGATGAGGTTTTACCGTCTTTTGCAAAACGGCGTACGGATGCCCGGCAACGATATGAGTCTTTTGTTGCCGACGGACTCCATGACCAATCCAAAGCTGAACTTTCCAGCGGCGGCAGACGGGCAAGCATGGCTCTCGACCCCTCCATTGCCGAGGATGCGATTTTCGATGAACGAATCCTCGGCGGAGGATATTTTGTAGAAAAGGTACTGAGTACGGTCGGCCCCGTACAGGACGATTCCCATATATCACTCGCCGAACTCACGCAGCGGGTGGCCACCGTTTTACAGATCGATCCTGCAACTTTGCGCATTCCCAGCAAGGAACGGCACATTGCCCGCGCCAAAGCTATAATCAGCTACTTGGCGGTGCGAAGACTGGGGATCAAGGGGCTGGATGTCGCCGCCACGCTGGGATACAGTTCGACTGCGGTGACCCAGGCGGCAAAGCGAGGTGAGAAGCTTCTGACCACAGAGAGAAATTTGGGTAATATGTTGAACGAGATCGTAGAACTTTAAATATCAAGAACGTCCCCCTGGGGACCTTAGTTCAAAAAGACCGTTGTCGATTACTTCAGTGTGTGGCAGCCATCCTGGAAGTTCGAGTAGATGCTGGTGATCTCGGGGCCGTGGTTCGGGTTCTTGGCCCCCTAATCCAGGGATGCGACAAAATTCGCCGCATCGTCAAGCAGAGTTCGAACCAGGTCGGCAGGTGCGGCGCCACCCTGAACAAAGCTTAAGGCGCGCATCAGCAGGCCAACCTGATCCTGGTCCAGGATTCCCTGTGGCAGAGCCTCGGCAAAGGCCCAGACTCCGACCTCGGTCCGGTTGATCGGCATGTCCCGCCCGGCTTTTTCCGCAGCTTTGCTCAGTAAGGCGGCAAAAACCATCTCCAGAGCACTGTCAAACAACTGCTGGTCAAAGAGTAGACGTGCTGCTGTGAGTTTTTCTCGGGCCTGCCGAAGGAGCAGCGATTCGCCGGATGAGTCCACAGTGGTTGCGGCCTCAAAATAACTGTGCGCCTCGGCCAACGGTGAGCCATCACCTAGCCGTTGTAAACCTTTCAGTGCCAACCGGTCGATGAGCGCCACCGGCACCTCGCTCGACAACTGTTCAGCCAGCCGGTCGGCATCGGCATCGACCCGGTCAAGCACCGTCACCAGTCCGCCCCCTGAGCCGAAAATACGCTCGATACGCGGACCAAAGGCTTGCTCCAGTGCTTCGATGCAGCGACTGATGGCCAGCGCCATCGTGTCTTCCGCGGCTGGGGTGGCGGCCGGAATTGTTTCTGTTGCGGCATCAAGCGATGCCTCGACCGCCGCAACGTCGTCCTCCGGTCGCGGTGCGGTCTCGATCACCGGTCCGGCAAGATCCTCGACCAGGGTCTCGAGCAGCTTTTTCGAGATGCCAACCACATCCTCAGTGGCGTCTTCGCCGACCACGTTATCAAAGAGATCCTGTTTGTTGCGTACCAGGGCAAACACCTGTTCCTCGTAAGAATCAACCGCCACCATGGTGATGATCTGCACCGTGCGGGTTTGGCCGAGACGATGAATGCGGGCGTTGCGCTGTTCGAGAACGGCCGGATTCCAGGGAACGTCAAGGTTGACCAGAACCGCTCCGCTCTGCAGGTTGAGCCCGACCCCACCGGCATCGGTGGAGAGGAAAACCTGCACTGCGTCATCATCACGGAACCGGTCCATCAGCTCTCCGCGTTTGGCAGTTGGCACTCCGCCGTGCAGCCGTACGCAGCACAGGCCCATCCGCTTGAGGCGTGCTTCGACCAACTGTGTCATCCGCTCCCACTGGGAAAAAACCACCGCCTTCAGTCCTGATTCCAGGCAAATTTCAGTGAGGATGTCGGCCAATTCATCTATTTTCGGCGCGCCCTGGGTCTCCTTGTCGATCAGTCCGGCGGCGTTGCACGCCATTCGGGCCTGTTGCAGGGCTGCAAGAAGACGGTTTTGCTCGCTGGGCGTCAGTGGCCGGGTTCGGGCGATCTGCGCCAAACGGCCGGCGGCACTCATGGCGGTATCATGCAGTTCGCGCTGCTTGGGGGTCATGACCACATCAAGCCGCTGCACGATCTTGTCCGGCAGCTGTTCCCGTACCAGCCGCCGGTTGCGACGCAGCATCACCGGCGCCAGCCGTTTGCGCAGCTGGGAGAGGTTGCGGTAGCCAAGCACCTTGCCACGATCGTCGGTGACATGAAAGTCGACCAGATAGCGCCAGAGTGGTCCGAGCACCTTGGGATTGACTACCTGCATCAGACTGTAGAGATCCTCCAGGCGATTTTCCAGCGGTGTGCCTGAAAGCACAAAAGCGTAACGACTGGGGATGCGTTTGACAGCCGTGGCAATTTTGGTGCGCCAATTCTTGATGCGCTGGGCCTCGTCCATGATAACTAAATCCGGACACAGAGTTTCGTTGATCACGGACAAATCGCGCAGGATCAGCTCGTAATTGATGATAAAAAAAGTAGCCGTACGGCGGTACT
>SKJK01000326.1 GCA_007121995.1 Desulfobulbaceae bacterium | reverse complement strand
TCATGCAGGTGCGGCAGCCCACACAGACATCGGCATTATAGATGACCGCGCCTTCCGGGGTCTTGGTGTACGCGTTAACAAAGCAGGAGGTCAGACAGGCAGGTTCCAGGCAGTGGTTGCACTGGATTTTACGGAACAGGGGATGATCCTGATTGGGTATATCATAGCGGTTGACCACGGTATAGCGGGTTTCATCGGTGCGTCGTTGCTGGCCATGGTGTCTTTCGTCGAATACCGAATAATCGTTGAACGGTTTTTCCGGCTGGGGCAGATTCTGCTCCATGGTGCATGCTGCCTCGCAACTCCGACAGCCAACACAGCGGGTGAGATCCACCAGGACCCCCAGTGCATCGGGGTACCCTGCAAAGGTACTCGCCGTCGAGGGTTTGGCCAGGGTGACCGAGGCTGCCGCACCAGCGGCAATTGTGCTGCGGATAAATCCTCTTCTATTCAATAAATGGTTCATGGTGTTCTCTCTCCATTCTCAAGAGTGAAAGGTACAAGAATATTTTCAACGTGCTCGTCGTACTTCGGCTTTGTCGGTCGCCTCTGTTTCCGGCACCTGAAAAAACTCTCTGCCTTTCTTGGTCATGGGATGACAGCTCTCGCAGCCTGTCGGGGCATTTTTTTCCTGGTGGCAGGGAATACAGTTCAGGTGGAGTGCGCCTTTGAGGCCGGGCTTGCCGATATGGTAGATGTTCGGGGCCGTCGCGGCGCTGAGTTGTTCGGGATAAAATTGCCGTGGACTGTGGCAATCACTGCAGGCCACGTGTTCACCGCGGGTGGGCTGGGTGTGGCAGCGAATACAATTCGGGTCTGTACTTAGTTCACCGGTGGTATGGTGGTGACAGTCCTTGCAGCGGGCTAAGCGCACATGTCTTTGGTGACTGAAAACCACCGGCTCATACAGGTTGGCCAGGGCATCGATGGTGACTGTCTGCGGTGCATCGAATTCGTCCATGGCATGACCAGGTCCACCGGGGGACAAGATCCCTGCCAGTATGATCGCCGCGGCTGCAAGCACAACCTTCGGATTACTTTTCATGGGTCAACCTCCGTCTGTCTTTAATTTCATTTGTTGCTGGTATGAATGTTCGTGTCATCATGGCCTCTTTTTTCCGTGAGTATTCGTTCCAGTTCCCGTTCTTTGAGGTAACTGCGGTACACAATGTCAACTTCCTCTGCGTCCATAGTTTCGTTGATGAGCAGGACTTCAGCGAATTTATGGAGAAACGTGTTGTGCTTGCGAAGAATGGTCATGGCTTGGTCATAACAGGTCTCAATGAGCATCTTGACCTCTTCGTCTATTTTTTGGGCGATCATCTCGCTGTGTGGCTTGTCGCGGTAGCTCTCGCCAGCATATCCTGGTTCGCTGCTCCGATAGGCGACCGGACCGAGTGCGGCACTCATGCCCCATTCACACATCACGCGGGAGGCGATTTCCGTAGCCGCGACGATATCGTTGCTTGCTCCCGTGGTGAGCCGGTTAAAGACCAGCGCTTCGGCGGCCCGACCTCCCAGCAGCGTTTTGATACGGTTGTGCAGGTACTCCCGAGAATAGGTATACCGTTCATCCAGTGGGAGTTGCTGGGTGAGACCCATTGCCCGCCCCCGAGGAATAATGGTGATTTTGTGTAACGGGTCGGTTTCATCAAGCATGAGGGCAACAATGGCGTGGCCGGACTCGTGATACGCGGTTAAACGCCGATCTTCTTCGCTGACCACGATACTTTTTTCTTCCAGGCCCATGATGATCTTGTCTTTGGCTTGTTCAAAATCTGCCATTTCAACGGCATCTTTATTGCCGCGAGCCGCCATCAGGGCAGCTTCATTGACCAGATTGGCAATCTCGGCACCGCTGAATCCAGGAATGGAGCGGGCGATTTCCTCCAGATTGATGGAAGCGGCGGCAATAATTTTTCGCGTATGCACTTCGAGAATTTTGAGCCGGCCTTTAACATCGGGAAGGGAGATAGTGATCTGACGGTCAAACCGTCCCGGGCGGAGCAGGGCTGGGTCAAGGATGTCCGGACGGTTGGTGGCGGCGATCATAATGACGGTCTCGCCGGAACTGAAACCGTCCATCTCCACCAGCAGAGCATTGAGCGTTTGTTCGCGTTCATCGTTGGAGCCGCTGCTGTGCCCCCCGCTGCGTCTGCCCCCGATGGCATCGATTTCATCGATAAAGATGATGCAGGGAGCGCTTTTCTTGGCTTCTACGAACAATTCCCGAACCCTTGAAGCCCCCACGCCGGCGAACATTTCCACAAAATCAGAGCCACCCATGGAGAAAAAAGCGACCGAGGCTTCACAGGCAATGGCCTTGGCCAGCATGGTTTTTCCGGTTCCCGGTGCTCCCTGGAGGAGAACCCCTTTGGGAATTCTTCCTCCCAGTCGGCTGTATTTTGTTGGAGTTTTGAGAAATTCGACAATTTCCCATAATTCTGCTTTTGCCTCGGAGATACCGGCCACATCTTTAAACGTAACCCGATCGCCTTTGATTGAGGTGAAACGAGCAGAGGGGGAGGCACCTTTTACGGAACTCTGGGCGGCTTTTTTACTGAAAATGAGCCACAGACCGAAAAGAACAAGCAAAGGCAGCAGGGCCTTGAAAAGATCGGCTATTCCGGGGACGGGCTCGGCCTCGGCTGTGATCAGGACCTGTTGTTCGAGCAGCAGGGGGAGCAATGAGGCAACATCTGGGGCAAAGGTGGCAAACTGGCGACCAGCATGATCTTTGCCTGTGATGGCACCGCCGCGCAGATGAACGCTGACGATTTCTCCCTGGCGCACCTCGCTGAGAAACTCGGTGAAAGAACGTGTCGGCGGTGTCGTTTCCCGTAGATAAATATTGTAGGCTGCAATCCCTATCACGGTAATGGTCAGCAGCAACAGGCCGATTTGAACATTGTTTTTCATGGGGCGATCTCCTCGGGACCTGGGTGTGCGGCAGCTTCGTCGATATCGTTAAAAATGCCGGTGAGCAGGGTGCGGAAGATCGTATCATGATCAGGCAACAGGGCGGCGTTGTTGCGAAAACAGAATTCGTCC
>SKJK01000231.1 GCA_007121995.1 Desulfobulbaceae bacterium | reverse complement strand
GTAGTGATCGTAGTTCTGGGGATGGTTGTCTTTCATGACTCACGGGATGCGCAACAGTTTGATAAACACCTGGATCCGTGAGCGTCCGTTCGTGTGTCAACTCAGTTGTTGATGGACATTCGATGAAAGTAAAATTTATCGGACGGTTACGGGCAATATAGATGGTGTGTGGATGATCACCCCGAAGGACGACGGGTGTTGATGTACCATAAATATATATCGCCGCATTTGCAACCTGATGACAGCAAAATATATCAAAAACAAGAGCCCAGCAGTCACGGTTTCAGGAAACAGATTATCCGCAGGCAATCAGGTCACGGTACCACGGTACAGGGAAGCTTGGAAGTAAGATGCTTTGCGACTGCGGCGTTACCAGGAGGCCTGGCCACTCAGGTAGTGGACCCCTTCGCGGGTGATAAGGGAGAGTTGGTTGTCAACATTGCTTTCGATAACTCCCATATCACTGAGAACTTTCAGCAGAGTCTGCGTCTCCGGCATCGTCATCTTGAGTCGCTGGGCAATATCGCTTGAGCGGACAAGTTGGGGTTCCGGATTTTTCAGATTTTCTGAGAGAATATGCAGCACCTGGAGTTTGCGGGTGTTCTGGGCGTGAGTTGCCATGGGGAAATCCTCCTGTTGACAATACCAAACTGATTGTTCCAACCAAAAAACACAGGATTCATCCCTTGATTACCGGCTAAGGGGATGTTTTCCTGCTGTGTCTGCTTTTTAGTATTGATGTTTGCGTCAAAGTAATTTTACCGCAGGAGGGCTGCGCAGGCAAGGAAAATTAATTCACAATAAATTTTATGAGTCTATATATTATTTTAAATAAACATGGCTGGCAAGATTGGTCGATAAGAGTTCAGTGGTGTTTTGTTCAAAAGTTGATTTCCGGACAGCGGATGCCTGCATCGGGTTCGGTAAAAAAAGTGATCATGGTTTGCAGCAGGTACCACCCGTCCAGGTGACCGGCGGTCTCTCTTATCGAGTGCATGGCCAGTTGGGGAACGCCGATATCCACGGTGGGGACTCCGAGTTCGGCAGCTGTGAGGGGGCCGATGGTTGAGCCGCAGGCAAGATCACTGCGCATGACGAATTGTTGACAGGGAACCCCGGCTTTGCGACAGAGAAGGCGGAATAAACCTCCGGTCAGGCTGTTGGTGGCATAGCGCTGGTTTGCATTCACCTTGATAACTGGTCCCTGGTTCAAGATCGGCAGGTGTTCCGGGTCGTGTTTGGCGGCGAAATTGGGATGCACCGCATGGGCGTTGTCCGCTGAAATGAACAGGGAACCGGCAATGACTTCTTGCCGCCGACCTGGTTCCGGGAAAAGCCGTTCCAGCACATTGGCGAGGAGCGGTCCCTGGGCACCGGCGGTGGAGACGCTCCCTACTTCTTCATGGTCGTTGAGGACGATGAGGCCGGTGCGGCGGATTTGGTTCTTTATCAGACCCTGGACCAGGGTATGACAGGAGATAAGGTTATCCAATCGAGGGCCGGTGATAAATTCATTGTTTAGTCCCACCCTGCCTGCCGGTTGGGTGTCATAGAGGTAAAGATCAAAATCTATAAGTTCAGCGGTAGCGGCTTCCGGGTGTTCCTGGAGGAGTTGCTGGGTGAGAATGGTCCTGAAGTCCGGGGTCTCTTTTTCTTCACTCAGCATGACCAATGGGACAAGATCGTTTTGCTTGTCAATGGTCCTGTTGGTGTTAGCATCGCGATCCAGATGGATGGCCAGACTGGGGATGATCGCCACCGGTCGCTGGAAATCGATCAGGCTGCATTGCAGGGGGCTGTTTTTGCCTTGCCAGCTCACCCGGCCGGCAATGGAGAGGTCACGGTCGAACCAGGGCGCTAGGAGGGCACCGCCATACACCTCTACTCCCAGGCGCAGGTAGCCGTGGCGGAGCTGTCCTGGGTTGGGTTTGATTCTGAGAGCGGGGCTGTCGGTATGGGCGCCGGCCATGCGAAAAAGAGTTATGGATTCGAGAGGTTCTGCCAGCGTAAAGGCGATCAGGCTGGTATCGTTGCGCACCGCATAGTAGCGGCCAGGGCTGAGGTTGTTCCAGGAATCTGACTCAAGCAGGCGCTGAAATCCTGCGCCGTTCAGCAGGGCTGCACTGGTGGCCACTGTGTGTAAAGAAGTCGGTGATTGCTTGATATAGGAAAAAAGATTGTCGAGGTAGGTGGGCTGATCCATGGGTCTATCCTGCATAGGGATGGGTGAGGAGGACGGAGAGGCTAAGGACTTCTGTAGGGTCAGGCAGTTGTCGCCACCGAAAGGGTATCGGTCACGGTCTCTGGAGCCGATCCCTCGGTCGGTGCTGCTGCTGTCATCTCGCGCAATTCTTCAGCTTGCTCGGCCTGTAGTTCCTGGCGTGCTTGGGCTTCCGTGGCGGTTGCAGTCGCGGCAATGGCACGATCGGCGGCCGAAGGTGATGTTGGGGCCATGGCGGCACGGCGTACTGTCTGCATTTTCACAATGGTCTCTTCCGGAGTTTTTTCCTTACCGGTATCGATGCCCACCTCACCGCCTACGGCGTATCGTCGACCATCCGGGCCCTGCTGATAAGTATAGGACGGGCCACCTCTGGCATATCGGCCGGCAGCAGCCAGGTGCGCCTGTTCATGGCTTCTGACCTCCCGGTCTCGAGTCTGCAATTCCCGCAGTATCTGCTCTTCCTCAGGAGAAAGCGCCAGGACCTCCGGTTTGCCGGCTTGTGGTCGAAAGGGGTCCTGTTCTGCTGCATCGGGGTCGGTTGTGATTTTCGTCTGTTGTGATTGCTCAATACCAACAGCAGACAAGGTCACTGTATCCTGGGGGATTGTTGTGTTTCGATTTTCCGGGATGCTGGTGACAGGTCGTGCCGGTGACGTACGGAGCGCGGAGAGTCCGCCATTTTGATTGTAGGTAGGATCAAAAGAGGTGCTATCGGTGAGGGCGGTGGGCAACATCGGCGAAGTGGTGGATGCATGTTTTATTTGTAGTATACGTGATCAAATCAGTGGGAGACAAGCTGTTTTTCATATTGAACACAAGCGGGGGCTGAAT
>SKJK01000127.1 GCA_007121995.1 Desulfobulbaceae bacterium | reverse complement strand
CCGGTCCAAAAGTGAAATCACCGATGCAGAGTACAATGAATTTTACAAGTTCATTGGCACCGCTGTTGATGAACCACTCTACCGGCTTCACTTTTCCGCCGATGCTCCCCTGGCCATCAACGCCCTGGTCTACGTCCCCCGGGAAAATTTTGAAATCCTCGGCATGGGGCGCATGCAGCCAGGAGTCAACCTGTACTGCCAGAAAGTGCTGATCGACCAGCACAGCGAAAACATTCTGCCGGAATGGCTCCGTTTTCTGAAGGGTGTGGTCGATTCCGAGGATCTCCCGCTCAATATCTCCCGTCAGGCTTTGCAGGACAACGCCCTGGTGATGAAGCTGCGCAAAGTCCTGACCAAACGTTTCATTAAATTCCTCAATGAAGAGGCGGAACGCGCCCCGGAGACCTACCTCGAGTTCTGGAAGACCTTTGGTATTTTCATTAAGGAAGGGGTCACCTCCGACTTTGAGTATCGGACAGAACTGGGCAAATTACTCCGTTTCGAATCCTCGACCAGCGAACCCGGACAGCCGGTCTCCCTGGCTGAATATGTGGCCCGTATGCCGGAAGGGCAGGACAAAATCTACTATATCAATGGGCCGAGCCGTGCCGCGGTGGAATACAGCCCTTATGTGGAAATGTTCAAAAAACGGGGTGTGGAAATCTTCTACACCCTGGAACCCATCGACGACTTTGTGCTCAATCACCTGGGCGAGTACGACGGGAAAAAGCTGGTTTCCGCCGACCGGGCCGACCTGAGCCTCCCGGAAGCCACCGACGACAAGCAACCCGAAACACCGGAACAGGCAGAACCGCTGACCGAAGATCTGGCCCGGAAGCTGTGCACATGGATGAAGGATATTCTCGGTGGTCGTATCCAGGAGGTCAAAACATCCAGCCGTTTGGTGGATAGCCCAGCCATGATCGTCAATGTCGATGCCTTCATGACCTCCTCAATGGAACGGATCCTCAAGGCATCGGGGCAATCAGAAGGGGTGGATATGGGGGCTAAAAAAGAGATGGAGATCAATACAGCCAGTCCACTCATTAAAAAGCTGGCTTCCCTGCAGGAAATCGACCCTGCTTTCGGGCGGGACGTGGTGGAACAGCTCTACGATAACGCCATGATTCAGGCAGGGCTGCTGGTTGATCCTATGGAAATGGTGCGCCGCAACTACCGTATCCTTGACCGCATGGCCGGTGAAGGGCCGCCCACGGCTTGAATGCACGGCGAAGTCAGGTTGCCGTGGTCTCATCCATCCGGCCCCGAGCTGACCGTTTTACCATCCGGAGCATTGCGAAAAGCGAATCCCCGGAAAAAAAGAGTCAGGCCTTGAAAAAAGGTTGTGTTCACGATATAGGAACACAACCTTCTTTTCTTGCGACGATTATTCCTGGAGGGAATTCGATGCGTTCACTCCTGTTGCCATGTTTTCTGGTCCTGTTCCTTGTTGGTGGTTGTTACACCAAGCCGGTGCGACACCTGGCATCCGATGCCGCCCTGATCAAGCCGGGGCAGTCAACGGCCACCGATGTTCTGCAATACCTGGGTGAACCCGACGGGCGCCGGGAAGTGGGGCCCGGAGTGGTCGAATATGTCTATTTCGAAGACCGGCCGGGCTTTTTGGGCGGCGTGCCGATGGTCGGCAGGCTGAGCCGTTCCTCCGGATATGAGATGATTATAATAACCTTGGAGGAGGACCTGGTCCAACATGCTAAGTTCCGATCTTTCAGCAAAGACGATCATCGCTGGATGAACGATTATACCTGGGAACCAATTCAGTGAGCTCCACCTCGACCTTTGATATCTACCGGGAGCGGATGATCGAGGAACAATTGATCTCTCGTGGCATCAAGGACCAGCGAGTACTTGATGCCATGCGTCAGGTTCCGCGCCATCTTTTTGTCGAGGATGCGCTCCAGGATCACGCCTATGGCGACTTCCCCCTGCCCATCGGCAGCGGCCAGACCATCTCGCAACCCTATATCGTCGCGCTGATGACCGAGGCCCTGCATTTGAAGGGTTCGGAGAAAGTACTGGAGATCGGCACAGGGTCCGGATATCAGGCTGCCGTTCTTTCCCGCCTTTGTCAACGCGTCTACACGGTGGAACGCATCGACAGCCTGGTGGGGCGCGCCCGCAAGGTTTTTGACCGACTCCGCTACCACAACATCGTCTCACGCATTGACGACGGCACCGTGGGCTGGCCCACGGAAGCACCTTTTGACGCCATCATGGTAACCGCCGGCGGGCCGCACATCCCCCATCCCCTGTTGGCACAGCTGGCCGACCCCGGCCGGCTGATCATACCGGTGGGGAGCCAGGGCCTGCAGGAGTTGCAGGTTGTGGAAAAAAAAGATGATCAATTGAACTTTGCCGTCATTGAACAGGTCCGCTTCGTCGACCTCATAGGAGCCCATGGCTGGCCCATCTGAATCACCAACTCACCCGAAGGTTCGACGACGATCGGCACTGCATCGTCTCTACGACTGGTGCATGAAATGGATCCAGACGCCGGCCGGCATCTGGACCCTGTTTGTGATTGCCGTAGCGGAATCCTCTTTTTTCCCGATCCCACCTGATGTTTTTCTCATTGCTCTCTGCGTTGCCGCACCGCACCTGTCCTTTCGCTTTGCCGCGATATGCGCCATCGGTTCGGTGATCGGTGGCATGATCGGCTACGGTATCGGCCTTGGCTTCATGGATACGCTTGGCCAGAGGATCATGGAATGGTACGGCCTCCACGAAAAATATGCTGTTGTACAGGATCTCTACCAACGGTATGATGCCTGGGCCGTGGGCGCGGCCGGATTCACTCCCCTGCCTTACAAACTGTTCACTATCACCGCCGGTGCGTTCAAGGTGGACTTCTTCACCTTTGCGCTGATGTCGCTGTTGTCGCGGTCAGCCCGTTTTTTCCTTGTTGCCGCAGTACCCTGCGGATTATGAGGCTACCATCTTCTATGGCAATCCCCCGATCATCGAGCCATTGCCGAAGCTCCGGGTTGTTCGGTACTGAAAAAACTCCTGACACATGAGCTTCTTCAGCCCCGCT
>SKJK01000145.1 GCA_007121995.1 Desulfobulbaceae bacterium | reverse complement strand
TCCCCCATCTCATTTTTACCTGCAGTGACGCTATTGCTCATCAACTCGTTGCCCAGGGCGTGCCGGCCGACAAAAATGTAGTCTTGTCTACCGGCGTTGATGAAGAGCGATTCCGTTTTTCATCTGAAAACAGAAAGAAAGTCCGCAACCGGTACGGGATAAGTGATAACGAGATTCTGGTCGGCAATGTTGGTTTTCTTCGCCATTACAAGGGGCACGATTTCATTGTCAAAACAGCCGCAGCCATGACTGCGGAATACCGGTTTATGATCGTCGGCGGTGGGGGAGAGTTGCCGTCTCTGCAGGCCCTGGCCCGTGAGTTGGGTGTGGAGGACCGGTTGATTTTTGCCGGTCATCAGGAGCAGCCGGAAGAGTTTTTCAGTGCCTTTGATCTTTTTTTCTTTTCATCGTATGAGGCGGAAGGCGTTTCCCAGGCTCTGGTCCAGAGTCTCCTCAATGGATTGCCGGTGTTGGCCTGCAGGATTCCCTCGACCATGGAACCACTCCGTCATATTCAGGACCATCGACTCGTCAACTATACTGATGTTGCTGCTGCCTGTCAGGGGTTGACGGAACTGCGGGCCGTGCCGCGATGTGATCCTCAACGTTTGCAGCGTCAGCACCAGATTGTTGCCGATCTCTATGGGCTGCGCTGCATGGTCAATACGCTCGTGGCCACCTATGCACAGCATGGAATCAAGGTGCCGTAAGCGGACCAGACACCCCTTTTTGGCACGGTTGCGACTGTCCCCTTAGAGGACCTGGATCCGTGAGCCTTTGTCCGCACGCCCCGAAGGGCGGTGGGTGATGGTTATTATCAAAGATTCCGCTGCAACTCTAACCTGATTACAGCAAAATAAAACCCAAACAAGAGTCCTGCCGTCACGGATTCAGAAGGGACTTAATGGGCAGTCATTCCTGGGAAAATTCAGGGTACCTGAGACCAACGCCAATGCAGGCGCGTGGAAAACCACACTGGGACACCCCTGGTGAGTGTTTATAAGGTGCCTTGACAACCGAGATCAAACCTCGGTCGGGATAAGTCCGATCGGCTTCCCGTCTTCTTCCTCAATTTCCGTAATAGATCACGCCGCTGGACTCGGTTTCCTGTATCTCGACTGCATGCAGACAATAGCGATCTGTCTGGAGAGGTTCTTTCAGGCTGTTGAAAAGGAACATGGCTATATGTTCAGATGATGGGTTGATTGCCTGGAAGGCCTGATGTTGATTGAGATCGCGGTGGTCCAACTCATCAACCACGGCGTTGACGATTTTTTTCAGTTGTTTGAAATCAATCCCCATACCGAGATGATCGAGTTGAGCCGCCCGGACAGTCACTTTGACCTTCCAGTTATGGCCGTGGGGATTTTCGCAATTCCCTGGATAGGCACGGAGGTGGTGTCCCCCGGAAAAATGAGTTGTTATATAAATATCCATCTGAACTCCTGTTGGTTACCTGACATGTTGGTGTAGCTGGAATGGAAAGATGCTGCGACGAAAAGCGGCTTGCACCCGCTCCCATTACCATGGTAAACATAATTTGTGAACTGTCTATACATTTTGCAAGTGTCTATTCAGAAACGGCTTTATCCTCCTGATTCTTTTTGCACTGTCATATTGAATCCTCGGAACATGAAGTATATGTCAGCTGTTCAATTTGCCAGCACGCTTTGATTGAGAACACAATATTTCGTTTCTGGCTGGACAGTTGCAGATATTTACCACAGCGGTCAAGGTATTGCCTGATTCGCCGCTTGCTGGTTCCACCCATTCCCGTTATTTGAAAACGGAGCCGTCCGTGCCGCAAACGCAGATATTCCCGAAGCTCCAGACCAATGACACCCTTTTTCAGGGGCAACTGACCTGCCGGCAGGGTCGCGATGGGTACCGTTTTTCCATAGATGCTGTTCTTGCTGCTCATTTCACGGTTCCCAGGCCCGGGGAGCGGGTGCTTGATCTAGGCTGCGGTTGTGGCGTTATCGGGCTTATCATGGCCTACCGTTACTCGAACATCAGTTGCTGTGGGCTCGAACTGCAGGACGAACTGGCCGTCTTGAGCGAGGAAAACATCACCTGCAACGGGTTTGCCGATCGTTTTCGCCTTGTCCGAGGGGATGTTCGTTTCATCTCCACTGTGTTGTCTCCTGAAACCTTTGATCTTGTTGTCTGTAATCCGCCGTATCGAAAAAAGGAGAGTGGTCGCATCAATCCAGGGCATCAGGCATCCCTGGCCCGTCATGAGTTGGCTGGCGAGATCGAAGCCTTTGTCAACGGGGCCGCTTTTGCCGTCAGAAACCGGGGACGGGTGGTGTTTATTTATCCAGCCGGTCGGAGCGCTACGCTGCTTTGTCTGCTCCATCGCTACCGATTGGTGCCTAAACGGTTGCAGCCGGTCTATTCCTATCCAGGAATGGAAAGCGCTCGCCTGATCCTGGTGGAGGCCGTCAAAAACGGAGGGGAGCAGATGGAACTGCTTGCACCTTTCTATATTTTTGCAGGCAGAGAGGGCGATTATACCCCTGCTATGCGCGCCCTGTATCATTGACAGTATGTTAGCCAAGGTACTCAGTTGCGCAGTGACCGGGGTGGACGGTTTCCTGATCCGGGTGGAGGTGGACCTGGCTCGGGGACTGCCTTCCTTTTCCACGGTGGGGTTACCTGAAGGCGCGGTGCGTGAGGCTAAAGATCGGGTACGGGCGGCAATTAAAAATTCGGGCTATGAATTTCCCGCGCGCCGCATTACGGTCAATCTCGCTCCCGCAGCAGTGAAAAAGGCGGGCACGGGGTATGACCTGCCCATTGCCCTTGGTATTTTGACCGCGGCCGGTATTCTTAGCGGTGATCTGCTGGCGGAAACTGTTTTCACCGGTGAACTTTCTCTGGATGGTTCGGTACGTCCGGTTCCCGGGGTTTTGCCCATGGCTCTTGCCGCCCGTGATGCAGGGGTTCGCCGTTTTCTTGTCCCTGCGGAGACCGCCGCCGAGGCAGCCATTGTCAGTGGACTGGAGGTATACGGGATCGAGCGCCTCGATCAGGCTATCACTTTTCTTGCCGGTGTCGGTGATT
>SKJK01000149.1 GCA_007121995.1 Desulfobulbaceae bacterium | reverse complement strand
TTTTTTCATTAGTTCTTGCAGGATGGATCCTGTTGGTCAACAGCACCACGATAACTTCCTGGTCGGGATCAATCCAGAACGACGTTCCGCTGAACCCCAGATGACCGGCACTCCTGGGTGAAAAATAACGCCCACTGGTTGATCGACCAGACGTCGGAGTATCAAATCCCAGCCTTAATTTTCCGGTATCGTTTGCAAAAGCCAATGCCCGCTGTATCAGCGCATTCATTTCCACCATGTGCGAAACCCTCCCCTGCCATGCTTCCAGAATGTGCTCACAGAGTCGCAAGACCGCCTCAGCTGTTCCAAACAGGCCGGCATGCCCAGACACTCCCCCCATCAACCAGCAATGTTCATCATGGACCTCTCCCTGGATAATTTTTCGTCGCCAGGTACAATGCTCTGTCGCTGCGACAGACCGACCAGCCATCATCGCTGTAGACTCAAGAGGCAGAAAGTGTAGATCGGCCGCGAGGTGTAGAGGGGCGGCAATCATATCTTGAAACACCTGTTCTAAACGTGCACCGGTTATTTGTTCAACAATGGCCGCCAGCAGAATAAACCCAAAATCACTGTACACCCTGGTGGTTCCAGGTCTATGCAGTAATGGTTCGTTTAAGATCAAATCAAGAATTTTCAGGACGTTTTTCCGCGCTGCTACCGGATTAACATCTTGAAAATACATGCGATACGCAGGCAACCCAGAACAGTGCGCAAGTAAATGCCCTATGGTTATTTTCTTCTTGTCCACTGGCACATGGACATCGAGTACTGACCGGCAAGGAGTGTCCAAGGTCAATTTTCCCTGGTTAACGAGGTGCAGAGTACACAGGGTGGTACACAAGGGTTTGGTCAACGATGCCAGATCAAACAAGGTTTCCCGACCCACCGCCTCCCGATGCTCATCATTTCTCGTCCAACCGCCAGTGAACAGACCACGATACCGACCTTTTTTTCCCCGCACACTTACCGCCGCCGACACGCCATGAAAAACGCCCTGCTCAAGCCCCAGAGCACATACCCTGTCTAGATTAATATTTATCTGATCTTTCATTATTTTCAACAGGAGCAAATCCCATTATTTCATTGAAAATTAATATGATTTATAGTAATTTGAGGGATGTTTTTTTTGACGGAAACCCTGGCCGTCAAGGCGTATCCCCACGGGGATGATGCGGCGCGATCACAGCGACAGATACGACATTGCAATCACTCCGTTCCTTCCCGTCATACGAGGCCAGGTGACAGGCAGAGGGTATGACCGGCATGCTCGCATGCACCCGGCGACCCGTTTCACAACTGTAACAGCAACGTGCTCTTCCAGATACGCTGTTGCATCGCTTCCAACATCAAATTTCCACCAAAGGATGGCACCATGGCGTTTCATTTCAATATCGGCAGGGATGAATTACTCCGCTCCGTCAGCGCTCAGCAGAATATCACCGGTAAAAAAGGGACGATTGCTATACTGGCCAATGTCCTCATTGAAGTCGAAACCGACCACATCGTCATCACCGGGACCGACCTGGAAATCGCCTTGAAGCAAACCATTCCTGCGGAAGTGCTGGCAACCGGAACCCTCACCCTGCCGGCTAAAAAGCTGTATGAGGTCGCCAGGGAATCGGGATCTGCCACCATATCATTTCAAGAAGTCGACAATAACTGGGTGGAAATTACCGCTGGATCGAGCCTCTATCGCCTGGCAGGCATGGTGGCCGATGAATTCCCGCACTTTCCAGCCTACGATGAAAGCGCCATGGTTTCAGTGGACAGTACCATTATCGTCGATCTGGTGGATAAAACCATTTTTTCCATCGCCCTGGACAAAGAAAACATGTTCTCATTGACTGCCGCCCTGCTGCAGAAAGTTGAAGAAGACGATCAGCTTTTCCTGAAAATGGTATCCTCCGACGGGCACCGTTTGACTCTCATGAGCCGGCAGGTACCGGACTCGGTGCGAGACCTGCGGCTGAATCCCACCACGCTGATCCCACGACGAGGTGTCCAGGAAATCAGAAAGTTCTGCGACAGCAAGGATACAGTATTCATGGGAATTGAAGAAAAACAGGCGGTTTTTAAAAGTCAGGACGCTTTGCTTATCATTCGCCTGATGGAGAGTGACTTTCCCGATATTCAAAGCATCATGCATGTTCTGGGCAATGACAATATCATTACTATTGACAGAAACCGCTTTCTGGAAAGCTTAAAACGAATCAACCTCTTCACTGAAGATATTTTTCATGCCATCAGGATGGATGTCCACGACAACACCATGGTCTTGACATCTCAGAATGCAGACTATGGGTCAGCAAAAGATGAATTTACCGTGTCGTATACCGGCGAACCAATGTCACTTGGCTTTAACTGCCGATATTTCATAGAAAGTCTGCAGGTGATGGAAGGAGACACTATATCTGCCAGCATCAGCTCCCAGGAAAGTCCCTGCATGATAACCTCTGACGATGACAAAGGGTTTATCAGCATCATTATGCCCATGAAGCTCTAAAGTCAGCCATTTTTTACATCGCACTTTCCCTTATTCAATCTTTTTTTTTGACATGCAATGAACGAAACAGAAAAATCATCCTATGGCGCTCAACAGATTCAAGTCCTTGATGGCCTTGAAGCCGTTCGCAAACGTCCCTCCATGTATATCGGCAATACAGGTGAGGAAGGCCTGCATCACCTAATTTACGAAGTTGTCGACAACTCCATCGATGAGGCTCTGGCAGGTCATTGCGATCGTATCAGCGTCACCATTCATGATGACAATTCCGTCACTGTCGAAGACAACGGCCGGGGAATTCCCGTTGACATGCACCCCACCGAGCAGATGTCAGCCCTTGAACTGGTCATGACCACCTTGCATGCCGGTGGAAAGTTCGACCATTCTACCTACAAAGTTTCGGGAGGACTTCATGGAGTGGGGGTCTCGGTGGTCAACGCGCTCAGTGCCCGTACCGTGGCGCAGGTCAACCGAAACGGACGTATATACAGACAGTCCTATGCCTTCGGCATCCGCACCAGCGAACTCGAGGAAATAGGGGCCAGCGATGCGACCGGGACAAGCATTTTTTTCACTCCGGATGCACAAATTTTCACCGAATCCACGGAATTCAAATACGATACCATCAACAACAGGATGCGCGAGCTCGCCTTCCTCAATAAAAATATCACTATTGCTCTCAAAGATGAGCGGGACGGGGCAGAGAACACTTACCATTTTGACGGCGGCATCGCTTCCTATGTCGAATATCTCAACAGAAAGCGAACCTGCGTCCACCCGCACCCTATCCTCATTTCCGGAGAAAAGGAGGAGGTTCAGGTCGATGTCTGCTTCCAATATTTTGACGGATATTCGGAGCGGTTGTTTTCCTTTGTCAATAATATCAACACCAAGGAAGGTGGCACCCATGTTGCCGGATTTCGGGCCGCTTTAACCAAATGTATCAACAGGTATGCCGGAGACGACATTGTCCCCAAACATCTACGAGAAAAAATGGGCGGCGATGATGTCCGGGAAGGTCTCACCTGTGTCATATCCGTCCGGGTTCCCAATCCCCAGTTCGAAGGCCAGACCAAAGGAAAACTGGGCAACTCGGAGGTCAAATCCATTGTCGAATCATTATGCGCAGACAGGTTGGCCAACTACCTGGAACAGAATCCGGCCGTTGCCCGCAGTATCCTCGGCAAAGTGGTGGAAGCCACCCGGGCCAGGGACGCGGCCCGCAAAGCGCGGGACTTATCCAGAAAAAAAGGGAGCCTTTCCGTCCTTATGGCCGGCAAACTAGCCGAATGCCAAAGCAAAAATCCTGCAGAACGTGAAATTTTCATTGTTGAGGGTGATTCGGCCGGGGGATCAGCTAAACAGGGCCGGGATCGTTCCATTCAAGCCATCCTGCCCTTGCGCGGCAAAATCATGAATGTGGAAAAAGCCCGGTTCGATAAAATTCTCGGTTCCGAAGAAATCAAACAATTGGTCGCATCTCTGGGCACCGGGATCGGCAACGAAGAGTTTGACCTGGATAAACTCCGCTATCATAAAATAATCATCATGACCGATGCCGATGTCGACGGCGCGCACATCCGGACCCTCCTATTGACCTTTTTCTACCGGCAGATGCTGCCTCTGGTTGAAAATGGACATATCTACATCGGCCAGCCACCACTGTATCGTCTTGGACGGGGAAAAAAAGAGCAGTATTTTCTCAGTGAGGAAGCCTTGAACACCTACCTGTATTCCCAAGCCAGCACGCTCATGCGTATACGCTCGGAAAAAGGCCAGATTCTCGCCCAGGAGGAGATGGTCGACATTCTCCGTAAGCTCTCGTACTTCGCTCAGATTCTCGCCTATATGGAACGCCTGAACATCGAAGAAGACCTGATTCTGTTTTTATTGACCAACAAGGTCCAAACCGCTTTGCAGTTTGAAAACCGGGATTTTGTCGAATCACTGCGGGAACAACTCGTCACGGAAGCCTCACAGGTAGGCGATCTTCGTCCCTGCGACTGGAGGCCCGCCTGTTTCGAATTTCCTGTTACTTTCAGCGGCAAATCGCCCATGGCAGTCACCATTGGCCCCAACATACCTCTGATCAATGAGTATCGACACGCCCTTGAACTGTACAAGACACTGGCCCCCTACCTCAAAAGCTCTTTTACCCTGCTGAAGCTATCGACCAGCGGACAGGAAGCGGAACTGCCGGCAGATGACTGGCGCGTACTGATCGAACTGGTCCGCAATGAAACCTTTAAAGGCAGCACCCTGCAGCGTTACAAAGGTCTGGGCGAAATGAACCCGGAACAACTCTGGGAAACAACGATGAATCCTGTCAATCGATCCCTTGTTCAGGTCAAAATCGAGGATATCCAGCTCACCGATGACACCTTCACGACCTTGATGGGAGACAAAGTAGAACCACGCAGAGAATTCATTCAAAATCATGCCTTGGAAGTTGCGGATCTGGACATCTGACCGCTTCCCTTGTGCACTGTAGGCACCTTCTTTTTCAGCAAGCTTCAAGCAGGAACATATCATGACGGAACGATCCACGGGAAGTGACCAGTACCCCACTATCTCCATTGAACGAGAACTGCGAAAATCCTACCTTGATTATGCCATGTCGGTCATTATCGGCAGGGCCCTGCCCGATGTCCGCGATGGGCTCAAACCGGTGCACCGCCGCACCCTGTTTGCCATGCGCGAATTGGGGAACACCTACAACCGACCATATATCAAATCAGCCCGTATCGTCGGTGATGTTATTGGTAAATACCATCCCCATGGCGACACCGCCGCCTATGACACCTTGGTGCGCATGGCCCAGGATTTCTCCATGCGATACCCGCTTGTCGACGGGCAGGGCAACTTCGGCTCCATGGATGGCGATTCCGCGGCGGCCATGCGCTACACCGAAGCCAGGATGACTAAACTCGACCAGGAACTGGTCGCTGACCTGGATAAAGATACCGTTGACTTTGTCCCTAACTATGACAATTCCCTCCAGGAACCATCGGTCCTGCCTTCCAGAATCCCCAATATCCTTATCAACGGATCAGAGGGCATTGCCGTGGGGATGGCCACCAAAATTCCCCCGCACAATCTCACCGAGGTCATCGACAGCCTCATTGCCCTGATTGAAGATCCTGACATCACCGTGCATCAGTTGATGGAGATTATTCCCGGACCAGATTTCCCCACCGGTGGATTCATTTGCGGTCGTGCCGGCATCCGTGAGGCCTATGAAACAGGAAGGGGGGTGGTGGTTATGCGTTCTAAGACCCATATCGAACCACGCGGCACCCACGGGGAATCAATTATCATCACCGAGATTCCGTATCAACAGAACAAAGCCTCCCTGGTAGAAAAAATCGCCTTGTTGATCAAGGAGAAAAGGATCACCTCCATTGCGGAAATCCGCGACGAATCCGACCGTCACGGTGTACGGGTCGTTCTGGACCTCAAAAAGGACGAAATCCCGGAGGTTATCATCAATCAGCTCTATAAGATGACCCCGCTGCAGAAAAGCTTCGGCATTATTCTCCTGTGCATCGTCAACAACAAACCCGAAATTCTCAATCTCAAGCAGATTCTCCAGCACTTCATCGCCCATCGGCGCACCGTGGTCTACCGCCGGACCGCCTATGAGTTACGTAAGGCCCAGGAACGGGCCCATATCCTCGAAGGGTTGAAAATAGCTATTACCCACCTTGATGAGGTGGTTGCCCTGATCAAAGCTTCCGCTACCCCGGCAGAAGCCAAGGAAGGGTTGATCGACCGTTTTGAGTTGTCAGAGATCCAGGCACAAACCATTCTCGACATGCGTCTGCAGCGGCTCACCGGCCTGGAGCGCGATAAAATCATCGCCGATTACCAGGAGATCCTTGAGAAAATCGCCTGGTTGACCAAAGTACTCAATGACGACAATTTGGTTATGCAGATCATCCGGGAGGAATTTGCTGCCATTCGCGAGGAATACGGCGACCAGCGACGAACTGAAATTATTGACGCTGCCGACGAAATTCTGCCCGAGGATCTGATTGCCCCCGAAGCGATGGTGGTGACCGTGTCTCACACCGGCTATATCAAGCGCAATCCCTTGAGCTTATACAGGGCCCAGCGCCGCGGCGGCAAGGGGGTCAAAGGCATGACCACCCTGGAGGGGGACTTTGTCACTAATCTTTATACAGCCTCCGCACTGGATACCTTTCTTTTTTTCACCAACAAGGGTCGTGTCTTCTGGCGCAAGGTCTATGAACTACCGGTTGCCGGCCGAGCTGCCCGAGGCCGGGCCATCGTTAACCTGCTGGAGCTGGGTCAAAACGAAAAGGTGGCTGCCATTTTGCCAGTAGCGGATTTGGCCAATATGGAGGACACCGTCTCCGTTCTCACAGTCACGAAGCTTGGCCGGGTGAAAAAAACCTTTATTTCCGAGTATAAGCGGCCCGTTCGCAAAGGAAAGTTTGGTTTGACCATTCGCGACGACGATGAAATTCTTTCCGCAGCCATAACCTCGGGTGAAGATGAAATCATTCTCGTTACCAAGAAAGGCTTGTCCATCCATTTCCATGAGTCCGGCGTCCGGACCATGGGTCGCCTGGCTGCCGGCGTCAAGGGAATTACCCTGGGCGAAGATGACGAAGTCGTGGGTGTGACCATCGTCCGTAATCCGGACGATTCTATCCTCACGGTCACGGGGAAAGGCTATGGAAAACGCACAGCGGTTGCGGAATATCCACTGCAGAGCAGGGGGGGCAAAGGAGTTTTCACTATAAAAGCCAATGAACGCAACGGTCAGGTTGTCGGGGTGCTGCCCGTGGTTGATGAAGATCAGGTCATGCTCATTGCCAATTCCGGCAAGGTTATCCGCATGCCCATGGATGCCGTCCGCATCATTGGCCGCAATACGCAAGGGGTGCGGTTGATCAACCTGGAGGAAGGCGAACTGGTGGTCGGCCTGTCCACGCTTGCCCGGGAAGAAGAAATTGACCCCAACGGCCTGGACAATGGCGATGAGGAACATGCAGATCAATAAAACCGCTGTTATCGGTGCCGGCAGTTGGGGCACGGCTCTGGCCCTGCTCCTGGCCAGAAAAGGACTCAATATTACCCTTTGGGGCAGGAACAGCGAACACATCAATCGGTTGGTTGACGAGCGGGAAAATAAAAAGTACCTGCCCGGACATCGCCTACCCGATACCCTGGTCGTGACCAACGACCTGATCGCCGCGGTCGCCCAGGCGCAATGCGTAGTGATGGTGGTCCCTTCCCATGGATTTCGGCAGGTCTACCGCGAAATGATCCCGGGATTGGAAGAAAAAACCCTGATTGTTTCCGCAGTGAAAGGAATAGAGAACGATGGCGGCATGACCATGACCGCTGTCATGCGTGAGGAAAGCCGTGATGCGAAATCGCTCTTATTCGGAGTCCTGAGCGGCCCCAGTTTCGCCCAAGAGGTCGCGGCGGAACAACCCACAGCGGTGACGGTGGCTTTTGCTGATCTGACAGCAACGGAAACCGTCCAGCATCTCTTTTCCAGCGCCTATTTCCGGGTCTATTCAGCTGGCGATGTAGTGGGGTTGGAGATCAGTGGCGCGATGAAAAACGTCATCGCCATTGCCGCAGGGATCTGTGATGGTCTCCATTTCGGCCTCAACACCCGTGCTGCCCTGATCACCCGTGGTCTGGCGGAAATTTCCCGCCTGGGAGCGGCATTGGGCGCCCAGCCGCAAACCTTTGCCGGCCTGGGTGGGCTGGGTGACCTGGTCCTGACCTGCACCGGCAATTTGAGCCGTAACCGGACCGTGGGGTTGAAACTGGGCTCAGGCCTGAGCCTGCCTGAGGTTCTCGCCGAAATGTCCATGGTTGCCGAGGGAGTGAAAACAACCCAGTCCTGTTACAACCTGGCCAAAAGGCTCCAGGTGGAAATGCCCATTCTCGAACAGGTCTATCAGGTGCTGTACGGCCACAAAAAATGCGAGCATGCGGTCCACGACCTGTTTCAACGGAATCTGAAACAGGAAGACGCCTGAGTTGTGGGAGGGATGCCCCGGCACTGTAAAGGGGAACTTGGGTTACGTCAAAAACTCACACCATGCGCTCCTGCGACCAATCATTGTGCTCAAACTCACTGTGGTCCGGTTTGGGCGGTTTTATCTCTCCCATTCGCTGACGCAACCAGCTGCGGACCTGTGCAAATTCACCGGCAAATTCCGCCAGGGCGCGGCCGCGGTGACTGACTTTGCTTTTCTCTTCCATGGAAATTTCGGCAAAGGTTTTTCCCAGTTGCGGATACAAAAAAATCGGATCATAACCAAAACCGGATGCTCCCCGCCGCTCGGTGGTGAGTTCGCCGTCACAGCGCGCTTCCCAGGTCAGGGCCGGACCGCCCGGCGTTGCCAGGGACAGGACACAGACAAAGTGGGCGGATCGATTGTCCTTTCCTGCCATTTCCTGCAATACTTTTTCACAGTTATCCCAATCTTTTGCGCCAGGCCCTGCATAACGGGCCGAGTAGACCCCGGGCCGACCGTCCAGGGCGTCCACCACCAGACCGGAGTCATCGGCCAGGCAGGGTAGCCCCAGCACCTTGGCATAATGCAGGGCTTTTTTATACGCGTTGTCATCAAAGGTGGCCCCATCTTCAACCGGTTCGGGCATGGGGCCGAAATTGGCAAGCGATTTGATAGTGACGGGAAAATCTTTGAGCAGGTCTTTGATTTCCACTAATTTTTTACTGTTGCCGGTGGCCAGCACAATAATATTGTCCATGGGATTGCTCCTTGTCGCCGCGAACGACGAGCTATAAATCAGAAGAGTTGGGGACCTCAGCACCGGGTGCGGCAAGTATGCATGTGCACCCGCTGACCGGTTACGAAAAATTTGACCAGCGGTAGCCAGCGGGAAAAATCTGTGGTCATCTTTCCACGGCAGCCGTCATTTTACTGCGGGCCTTGCGCAGCCTCTTGTCGTACCGTTCCTGTTCGCTGTATATACAGCCGCAGTAGGGCTGGCGATACAGACCCATATCAATGGAACGATCAATCCCCCACTGCCATCCGAGGCGGAAATCCTGGTAATAAAAACTGACGTCATGCTCTTGGGCTAATTGTCTGCACCTTTCAGCCAATAAGGGGTGGTTCTGATATTTGGAGTAGAGCAACGTGGTGGTAAAGGCGTCGTGGCTGCCGGCGGCCGCCGCCGTCACTGTACGGAGCAGGCGCATCTCATAACACAGGAGACAGCGTTCATCTTCGTGAAAAACCACCTTTCGTAAATATTGACTGAGGCCGTAGTCTTCATCGATGTCAATTGCACACCCCCAACTCTCGCTGAACATCTTCACTGCATCAATACGGCGACGAAACTCCTGGTACGGATGGATGTTGGGATTGTAAAACAGGCCGGTGACTGTATGCCCCTGTTCACGAAGCTGCTGGACCGGATAAAGCGCACAGGGACCACAACAAATGTGCAACAAAACCCGCATTATGTGACCTTGAAGTGTTTGGGTTCTATTCCATAGCTATGGATCTTGTAGTTGATGATACGCAAACTGGTGTCGAGGATTTTGGCGGCCTTGGTCTGATTGCCGTTGCTTTTCTTCAACGCCTCAACAATAAGTTCCCGCTCGAAATTTTCAACCGCTGTGGCCAGGGAAAGTGGCTTATCAGACTGCAGGCTGTCTGAACTCTGCAAAGAAGGTGGCAGGTGGATCGACATAATCGCGGACCCGTCGCAAATCAGCACCGCCCGCTCCATGCAGTTCTGCAACTCACGGACATTGCCCGGCCAGTGATACTGGACCAGAAGATCAATGGCCGGCGTGGAAATCCGTGTGATCTGCTTGTGATTTTCCTGGGCGTATTTTTCGAGAAAATACTCAGCCAGCAAGAGGATATCGGTGCGCCGTTCGCGCAACGGCGGCAGATAGACCGGAAAGACATTGAGCCGGTAATACAGATCCTCCCGAAAGGCCATCTCCTTGACCGCGGTTTCCAGGTCGCGATTGGTGGCTGCCACCAGACGGATATTGGTGGCAATGATTTTCCCGGACCCGAGTCGTTGCAGGGTGCGCTCCTGAATGACATTGAGCAGTTTGACCTGCACAGCCGGGCTGATTTCACCAATTTCGTCGAGAAACAGGGTGCCGCCCTCGGCCAGCTCGAACCGTCCCTTCTTGGTCTCGGTGGCCCCGGTGAAGGCCCCTTTTTCATGACCAAAGAGTTCGCTCTCCAGCAGACTTTCCGGCAGGGCCGAACAGTTGACCACCACAAAGGGCCCGGCGGCCCGCCCGGAATTATGGTGCAGGGCCTTGGCTACCAGCGTTTTACCTGTCCCGGATTCGCCGCGCAGGAGCACGGTGGCATTGGAATCCGCCACCCGATGCACCATATCAAAGACCTCCTGCATCCTTGAGGAATTGCCGATGATCTCATCGATGCGGTTCTTGGCGGTCAACTCGCGGCGCAGTTTAGAGTTTTCCTGCCGCAGAGCCTCTTTTTCCTCATTGACTCGCTGAATGCGCTGCACTGTTTCCGCTATCAGACCGCTGACCACGGTGAGAAAACGCAAATCATGTTCAGATTCAACTCCAAAGCCATCCTGATACATCCGGTCAATGGACAGGGCCCCTATGGAATGCTGCGCGGCAACAATGGGAACACACAAAAAAGAACTCTTTTTTTTGCGTTCATCGCCACGGGTTCTGGTCCGATTCAGGAATAACGGCTCATCGCCGATCTGCGGAACAATGATTGGTTCGCCGGTGGCCACCACCTTGCCGGTGATCCCCTCCCCCAGTTTATATCGCCCCCGCCGCTTGGCCTCCGCGGTGATACCATGGGCAACTTCAATCTCCAGTTCACCGGTGGTGGGGTTGATGATAGAGATGGTGCCATTGTCCATTTCCTTGAATTCGGCAAGGGTGTGGACAATTTTTTCA
>SKJK01000359.1 GCA_007121995.1 Desulfobulbaceae bacterium | reverse complement strand
GGGAATCAGTGTGCAAAAAAAAACCGCCAAAGCTGTGCGCAGAAACAGGATTAAACGATTGATCAGGGAAACCTTCCGGCTCAATCGGGATATATTTCCAGCAAACAGTGATATTGTTGTTACCATCGGACCCGGGTTTCACATGAATAGTCTCAGCACGCTGCAAGCCGGCATGAAAGAGACCCTCAGGTTGCAAAACAATCGGAGACCATTGGTTTGAGTAAGGATTTGGGAATATCTGCAGCTGATAGTGGAGGTCACCGCTGGCTATACATGCCCAGGAGAATCCTTGTTCTGGTATTTCGAATGTACCAGTATCTTCTTTCCCCACTTTTCCCTCCTGCCTGTCGTTTTGTCCCCTCGTGCTCTCAATACGCCATAGAAGCAGTACACAAGTACGGTGTCACCCGAGGTGTCTTGCTGGCTGTATGGCGTATTGCTCGTTGTCATCCCCTTTCTCGTGGAGGATTTGACCCGGTAAAGTGACCATGCAAATGTTTGTATGGAGCCTTTCCTTACCTCCGCAACCTCACTGCTGCAGCAGCGTTTTCAAAGGTACGTATAATGGATTTGTATAGAGCCTTTCTGGCCATTATTTTGTCGTTTCTCATCTTGGTCGGCTATCAGTATTTTTTTCACAGGCCCGCTCCTCCCCAGCAAACACCGCAGGCTCCTTCGACCCAGCAGGAAGGAGTGGGTGCCGGGATCCAGGCATTGCCTGCTCCAACCACCAGTCCCATTGATGGGCCTGCATCGGTTCCGATCGATGGTGAAGCCAGAGCTATCAGGGTGGATACGCCAATGTTCACCGCAGTGATCAATGAACAGGGCGGGGGATTCAAGAGTTTTGTCCTCAAAGAATTCCGCACCGGAATTGAGGAGGATTCCGGACCGATGCAGCTCTTTCGCCCCAAGGAGTCGGTCGACCTTCCTGTACTTTTTTCCCTTGACAACAATGGCGGCACGTCGCTTCCTTCGTATAGAGCGGAAGAAGCCTCTCTGGTGTTGAACAACCGCCAGGACGAAGGAAAACTTGTGATGACCGCCCAGCTGGCCGAGGGGATTCGGATTGTTCGTACCTTGACCTTCCGGGGAGGGAGTTATCTGATCGATGTCGAATATGCTGTCGAAAATACAACAGATACGCCATTACAAATTTCCCCGGCTTTGTCTTTACGCAATGAGCCCTTCGCCCATGCCAGCCCGACAAGCCAGTTCCTTTTTTCCGGACCGGCTGCATATATTGATGGAGAATTGGATGAGATCAAAGCAAAAAGGTGGCGAGATGGTCCGGTTGTTCTCCAAGGTCAGGTGAGCTGGGCTGGATATGTAGATAACTATTTCATGACTTCCGTCGTCCCGCCTGCCGAAGGTATGCGCTTGGTGACCGTGCAGGGATCCGGGGAACAATTCCGGACTTTGATCTCAGAAGGAATTCGGATTCTTCCTGCACGTGCATCTCAAGTTTATACATACAAGCTCTATTTTGGCCCGAAGAAACTGGAAGATCTCAAAGAGATCGACAGCAGATTCGGCAGCGAGCTGGCCAAGTCGGTTAACTTTGGTTTTTTCAATTTTATTGCCAAGCCCATGCTTTGGCTGCTTAATTTTTTCCATCAATATAGTGGGAATTACGGTGTCGCCATTATTCTGCTGACGGTGTTGATCAAGCTGATTTTCTGGCCGCTTTCCCAGAAAGGCATGAAGTCGATGAAAAACATGCAGAAGCTTCAGCCTAAAGTCGCTAAATTGAGGGAAAAATTCAAGGGTGATCCGTCGAAGATGAACCAGGAGATGATGGCCTTGTACAAGACCTACAAGGTGAATCCTCTGGGCGGATGTTTACCCATGATCCTGCAGCTTCCTTTCTTTTTCGCCCTTTACAAAGTGCTTTTGGCGGCCATTGAATTGCGGCATGCTCCTTTTATGCTGTGGATCAATGATCTGTCCGCTCCGGATAGACTCTGGGTCGGATTTGATATTCCATATCTGCATGGTATTCCCGTATTGACATTGCTGATGGGGGCGTCCATGTATTTTCAGATGAAGATGACTCCGACCACAGCCGATCCGATGCAGGCTCGTATCATGCAATTTTTACCAGTTGTCTTCACTATTTTGTTTGTTAATTTTGCATCAGGTCTGGTGCTGTACTGGTTTATCAATAACCTGCTTTCCATTTTGCAGCAGTATTTGATAAATCGTCAAAGTAAGGCCTAAATATTCGAATCAGAGAGCTAGTTCATGAGCAAGGGAAAAGATTTTTTCGGAAAAGACATCTCTGAAGTAATAGAATTGGCCTGCCAGGAGCTTGGGGTTTCGCGAGAGGACTTGGATATACAGGTTATGGAGACCGGCTCCGCGGGTATTTTTGGTCTCTGTAAAAAAAAGGCACACATCCGGGTAAGTCGAAAAACAGCGCACCTCGATAAACATTCCTCCGACAACACTCCGGTCGTGGATGAATCGGTTGCAACTGAAGTGCTTCCGGCGGTTGCCGAATCCGCCGAGGAAATCCACGTAGTCAACGAGGAAGAGATTCCGACGGATGTGGCGATGGGCCATGAGATCTATGAGGAAGGTTCTGAAGAGGACGAAAGCGAAGACCTTGAGGCCAGTTCGGTCTTAGAACCACCCTCTGATGACAATCTCACTGCAATTCGGAACGATTTGCAGCAATTGTTGCAACATATGGGAGTTCCTGCTGAGGTTGAAGTCAGTTTTACCCATACTACCGTCCATTGTCGTATTACCGGGCCGCGCGAATCCCAAGTCATTGGTCCTGAAGGGAGAACTCTTGACAGTATACAGTATTTATTACGTAAAATGGTTGCTCGACATCTGCCTGACAGAATTATGCTTGCCTTGGACGCCGGCAATTTTCGACAAAGACGGGCAGAAGAACTGAAAGAGCGCGCTGTGGAATTAGCGGAACTTGTCAAGGGAGATGGAAAAACTCAGGCAATCCCGGCACTCAACCCCTCGGAACGACGCGTCGTCCATATGGTGCTGCAGGAAGAAAAAGGGGTGCGGAGTCGCTCCGTGGGCGAGGGGTTGTTTAAAAAAGTGCTGATC
>SKJK01000105.1 GCA_007121995.1 Desulfobulbaceae bacterium | reverse complement strand
TGACCACAGTATATCCCTGGAGGTGCCCAGCAATTTCTCTGGCAGCTTCATAGATATAGGATAGATCAGCATATCCGTCGCCCCTGCGTGAGCTCGGAGTGCCAACGGCAATGAAGACTGCTTCAGCTTCGGGTACGGCTTGGGCAATATTGGTGGTGAATTGCAACCGCCCCTCACCGGCATTCTTCTGCACCAGGACATCCAGACCAGGTTCATAAATGGGGATTACGCCTTTTTGTAAAGCGGCAATTTTCTCTTTGTTTGTATCGACGCAGGTGACGAAGTGGCCGAATTCGGCAAAGCAGGTTCCGGTCACTAAGCCGACATAGCCAGTGCCGATCATGGTAATGTTCATTGTGAGGTCTCCTTGAGGGGTCGGGCACCGAACAATGCGGTTCCGACCCGGATGATGGTCGACCCCTCCTCGATGGCCACCGGAAAGTCACCGGACATACCCATGGAAAGTTCGACGTTGGTATTATCGTGAAAGAGCTGCCGATCGGCCAGCCGTCGGGCGAGATCTCGTAATGCTCGGTAATAGGGTCTGCTTTGCTCTGGATCATGGGAAAAAGGGGGGATAGTCATCAGGCCGAGCACCGGTAGATCGGTTTCCTGCCTGATCTGCCGTAGGAGATTTTCAGCATCTTCGTAAGGGATGCCGGATTTCTGTTTTTCCCCGCCTACATTGATCTGAACGAAAATCGAAAGGTTCTTATCCAGCAGTTTTGCCTGTTTGTCAAGCGAGATGGCGATTTTCAGTCGATCAACGGTTTCGACCACATCAAAGAGTTTTGCCGCCTGGGCGACCTTGTTACTCTGTAGATGGCCGATGAAATGCCAGCTTGTCGCTCCCTGGCAGTGTGGTATCTTTCCTGCGGCTTCCTGGAGGTAGTTTTCACCAAACAGGGTCTGGCCGCAGGCTATGGCCCGACGAATCTCTTCGATGTCCACCTGTTTGCTTACGGCCACCAATTTGATATCTGCGGGATTTCTTTTCGCCTGCAGAGCGGCCTGGGTTATGGCTGCGTGGATATGGGTGAGGTTGTCGTCAATCATGCAGGATACCTCTGGGACAGTTGGAAAAGACGAGTAGCATTGTCAGAGGTGGCTTGAGCAACCTCAGCAAGGGAGAGTTGCTTGATCTCGGCCACCATTGAGGCTGTGTGCAGCATCAATGTCGGTTCGTTGCGTTTGCCCCTATGGGGGACCGGGGCCAGAAAAGGTCCGTCGGTTTCCAGAAGGAGATGGCGAAGATCAGTGGTCCGGACAACCTCATGCAGCATGCGGGCATTGCTGAAGGTGACAACGCCAGGGATAGAGAGATAGAAGCCCAGATCAATCACTTCCTCAGCCAGTTGACGGTCACCGGAAAAACAGTGCATCACCCCGCCCTTGGGCAGAGGGCCGCAGGCACCAAGCAGGGCAAGGCAGTCTGCATGGGCTTCCCGGTCATGGATGATCACCGGCAATTCTAGTTCCCGGGCCAGGTGGATCTGCCGCTTGAAGGCTTTGATCTGTACATCGCGGGGGGCATAGTTTTTGACATAATCAAGGCCGATCTCCCCATAACCGACCACCGAGCTGTTCTCAGCCAGCAGAGCCAGTTGCCGCAACGCCCTATCTGTTGCCTGGCTGGCGTTGTGCGGGTGAAAGCCGATTGTGGCATAAATGTTGGGATAGCGTTCGCCAAGCCTCACGGCTTCTCTGGAACTGGCCGCATCAATGCCGATGGTAACGATACGCCGGACACCGTGATCAGTTGCCCTTTGGATGACCAGATCAAGGTCGTTTTGGTACGCATCCATGTCAAGGTGACAATGTGTGTCGATGAGTTCGATCTTGTCAGGCAGGAATGGAAGGATTGAGGAGGTGTTTTTCATAGAACGTACGGTAAGAAAATGTGTTACCTGGGGTCGAGAGGTGGCAGTCGATCTGCCGGGAAGCAACTCTTTATCAGGTGCAAGTGCGCATGCAGCACCTGGTCAGCTGGTGGCATCGTGTGCAGGAGAAATCATCCGCCATCATAGTGAATGTTTGTTGACATTGAAACCTTATTTTTTTACAACTGGTTACCTGAACTCTCGATAACGGACCAGGCTACCGTCGGCTTCGATCTTTTTCGCCAGTGCCGAGCATGCGGGTATCCTGCCTTTAGCGAGAGGATCCGAAAAGCTGACTGATGTCCTTTGGTTCATAGCAAATGCCGGTACGACAGGAACAGTGCCTTTGGGTGGTGCCGAGGAAATAAGTGGCCATTGTGATGGAAAAACGTCGTACTGTCAAGAGTCCGCTTGCAGAGAGGCGTTGGGAGTTTATATGAAAACAGGAGGATACGTCGAATGAAAGAGCATTACGTAATCAAGGTATTGGTCTTCCTCGGTCTGATGTTGTCGCTGACATTGTCCGGTTGTATTGCGACCAAACAACAAAGGGGCAATGATGTCTCCGGTCTGCCGCAGGTTACCGGTTTTGCCGATGACATCAAGGATATCAGTATGCCCCCCGAGCTGAAATGGAATCGAAAGGGATCTCTGGGCATAAAGACTGAATCTTTTCGAGGCGGGATCTGGAAATACAGTGGCCGGGTAGAAATTCTTTCTCTTAAAGATTTTATGATCAGCTCTATGCAAGCCAACAATTGGAAGTTAGCGGGTGAGACTACTTCCAAGGAAATTATGTTGGCCTTTGTCAAACCGAACAAGACCTGCATGATTTTCATTACCGAGGGGTTTCTCGGTAAAACCGATTTGACCCTTTATATCACCATGGACCAATCGGCGGCCATGGGCATGAATCCCTTTGGTGAAATCGTTGAGCCGTAATTTTGAGCAATATGGCGGGCCTGCAGGGTAAAAAAATTCTTTTTGGGGTGACGGGATCCATTGCTGCATATAAAGCGGCAGAATGGGTCCGGGAGCTGGTTCGTGAAGAAGCGGTAGTTACAGTGATCATGACTGCTGCTGCGGAACGTTTTGTCAGCAGCCTGACCTTTGCCGCACTTTCCGGAAATCCAGTGCATCGTGATATGTTCGACACCGAACCAGAACGGGTCATGGCGCATATCAATCTGCCCCGGG
>SKJK01000320.1 GCA_007121995.1 Desulfobulbaceae bacterium | reverse complement strand
TAGAAACCATGGGTCAATATGGCTCAGCTCATACACCCGCTCAATGCTCATACCCCGGCGCAGGGCCTCAAAAATATAACTGGTCCGTTTCGAGTTAGGTCGAAGCAGTCCCTGTTCCAGATCATCTTGATGAAGGTTGGCCATATCATCTTTACCATCGAAGCCAAAGCCCATGCGCCCCACCTCTAAAGAACGCATCCCTTTCTGGAAGGCCTCGTTAAAGGTACGGCCGATGGCCATGGTCTCTCCCACCGACTTCATTGCTGTGGTGAGTATGTCCTCGGTTTCGGGAAATTTCTCAAAGGTCCAGCGAGGAATCTTGACCACGCAGTAATCAATGGTCGGCTCAAAGGAGGCATAGGTCTCCCGGGTAATATCGTTTCGTATCTCGTCGAGGGTATAGCCCACCGCAAGCTTGGCGGCGATTTTGGCGATGGGAAACCCGGTGGCTTTGGACGCCAGCGCTGAAGAACGCGATACCCGAGGATTCATTTCAATAACCATCAACTCTCCGTCAGCCGGATTAACGGCAAACTGGACATTGGACCCGCCGGTTTCCACCCCGATCTCGCGAATGATGGCAATGGCGGCATCACGCATTTCCTGGTATTCGCGATCTGTAAGGGTCTGGGCTGGAGCCACAGTGAGCGAATCGCCGGTATGTACCCCCATGGCATCGATATTCTCGATGGAACAGATGATCACCACGTTATCATTGCAGTCACGCATCACCTCCAGTTCGAACTCTTTCCAACCAAGCAGGGAACGCTCGAGCATAACCTCATTGGTCATGGACAGATCGATGCCGGCGGTCGCCATGCGGCTGAGTTCGCTGCGGTTGTAGGCAACACCGCCCCCGGTCCCGCCCAGGGTGAAGCTGGGACGAACGATGATGGGAAAGCCGATCCGTTCCCCCGCGGCCATAGCCTCTTCCAGGGTGTGGACGATATCTGACTCCGGCACTTTGAGGCCGATATTACGCATGGCATCGCGGAATTCTTCGCGGCCTTCAGCCTTGCGGATGACATCGATATTGGCGGCCAGCATCTCGACATTATATTGTTTTAACACCCCCATCTCGGCAACTTTAATGGCGGTGTTGAGTCCGGTCTGACCGCCCAGAGTGGGCAGGAGGGCGTCGGGACGTTCCCGTTCAATGATTCGGGCCACACACTCAGGGGTGATGGGCTCAATATAGGTACGGTCGGCTAAACCGGGATCGGTCATGATGGTGGCGGGATTGGAATTGACAAGAACAATCTCGTATCCCTCCTCCTTGAGAGCCTTGACCGCCTGGGCCCCGGAATAATCGAACTCGCAGGCCTGGCTGATGATGATCGGCCCGGAGCCGATAATAAGTATCTTATGTATATCTGTCCGTTTAGGCATGGTATGCTGTCCAGCCGAGCTGTCAGCCCGCCTGCTCCATCAGTTGAATGAACCGGTCAAAGAGATATTCGGCATCGTGGGGACCGGGCGCGTATTCGGGATGATACTGCACCGAAAAGGCAGGCCACTCCCGGTGACGCATACCTTCCAGGCTCCCGTCATTGAGATTGATATGGGTGACCTCGACGCTGTTGGGAAGCGTGGCCGGATCGACACAGAAACCATGGTTCTGCGAGGTGATTTCCACCTTGCCGGTCTGCAGGTCTTTGACCGGCTGGTTACCGCCCCGGTGGCCGAATTTGAGTTTATAGGTGGTGGCCCCATAAGCAAGCCCCAGCATCTGGTGACCAAGACAGATACCGAAAATCGGTACCGCCCCCAGCAGCAGCCGGATATTGTCCACCACCCCGCGCACCCCGGCGGGATCCCCGGGACCGTTGGAGAGAAACACTCCGTGGGGTTTCAGGGCCAGCACTTCCGCTGCCGGCGTGGTTGCCGGCACCACCAGGACCTGGCAATCTCTCCCATTCAGCAGTCGGAGCTGATTGTATTTAATGCCGAAATCATAGGCCACTACCCTGAATCGGCCTGCCGCCTGGTCCATAAATGCATCAGACGGTACCGGTGCATTGTTTTCCCAGCGGTAGGTCGTTGCTGTTCCCACTCCCGCCACCATGTCGCGGCCAACGACTCCCGGCCACTCCCGGGCCCGTCTGACCAGGGAGGTGCCATCCATATCTTCGGTGGAAACCATGGCTCGCATCGCTCCACCAGTGCGGATCCGTCGGGTAAGCATGCGGGTATCCAGCCCTTCAACCCCCAAAACACCATACTGACGGAGGAAATCGGCCAGGTTACCGGTAGCGCGGTAATTGCTTGGGTGCTGTTGATACTCGCGGACAAGAAAGGCACGGGGATGGACCCCAGCCGACTCCATGTCCTCGGGATTGACGCCGTAGTTACCAATGAGTGGATAGGTCATGGTGACCAGCTGACCAGTATAGGACGGATCGGTCAGCACCTCCTGATAACCGCTCATGCTGGTGTTGAATACAATTTCTCCTGCTGCTTCACCTGGACCGGTAAAGGAACGGGCGGCCATGACAGTGCCGTCTTCAAGTCCGATTAATGCTTTCATGAACAAAGGTTTCCTGGATGGACAAAGATAATCATAGGGCTGAAAAAAGCCGGCTGGTCAGGAACTGCACTGCCGGTAGAGAAAAAAATTTCGGCAACGATATTTTCTGGTCGGGCCTGGTTTGGGCCAGAGAAACCAACCGTTCATACCCCCAGCGTCTCATGGACAAGGGCGACCTGTTTTTGCACTGCACCCTGCTGCCGGCCGGCAATGTCCGCTGCCCGGGCACAGGTCGCTGCATAGTGACCGGGCGTTTCCAGATGTTCGAGCAGCAGACCAGCCAGATGATCAGCGTCGTTGACCTGAAACCCGCCTCCTGCTTCGATGAGTAATTCGGCTGCATCACGAAAATCCTTCATGTACGGTCCAAAATAAACCGGTCGCCCCCAGCGGGCCGCTTCCATAATATTGTGCCCGCCCCGATCAACCAGACTGCCGCCGCAAAAGATATAGTCCCCACCAGCATAGAGATCGGCTAGATCTCCCATGGTATCGACCAGGATTATGGATAGGGACTGTTTTCCGGGAACCAGCTGGGAATAATATGCAAAGGTCATCC
>SKJK01000136.1 GCA_007121995.1 Desulfobulbaceae bacterium | reverse complement strand
TTGAAGGCATGGTGCAACTCCTGGACTTTCTCGGCCAGGGAAAGAGCTTCGGCCGCGGCCGGCGAACTTTCCTCAACGGGTTCGGTTTCGATGGAACGCTGTTGGATCAGAGGGGAGATGTCAGCCAGGATGGCTTGGCTTTCCCTGATTTCGGGGCTGTCATGCAAGCCAGGATCAACAGCTGTCACAATTGCATCCAGTCGTTCCCGGTAGGTGTCGACCGATTCCGATGCGCCCTGAAGCCTGGTCTCTCGTATGGAAGGCGACAGGTCCCACCAGCGATGGTCGTTCAGGTTCGAGCGGGTTCGCTCCATTTCCCGGTTCAGTTCACGCAGATCCCTGGCCGGGGATGCGGGGAACCTGGCCGCCTGCGCGGCGGGAACTGGCGCTGTCGAGACGGTAGACGGCACGGCGTCTTTCAGCCGCCGATCCACATTGCCGGAAAGTCTGTCGTAGCGTGTGCGGGTACTGCTGAGCTGAGGGGAATCCCCCTCGACCGCCGCGGCCTCAAGCGCCTGATTTGCCTTGTCCAGTTCCTTTCGTGCCTCTTCGAGCTTCCCTCCATGGAAGGATCTTTCAGCGCTCCTGATGAGGTTGTTCGCCTCTCTGAGATAATCGGCCTGGGTTTGGGCCTGAACCACGGAATCACCCCAAAGCATGGGAACGAAGTTCGCCAGGGAGAAGCTGAGAGCAAAAAACAGCAGCAGTGGGAGTAAACGGACCTTGGTCATAAGCAAGCCTCCTTGTCTTTGTTAGCGGGAAAAAGTTCGGGGATAGGTCAAGAAATATCACTATTTTTGGGTGGCAGCCACCACCTTGTTAACTGCGGTAGGTTGAATGTCCGATGACCATCCCGAAACAACTCATTTCGGCACGGAGTATTTCGATTCTGGATGAACACCGATCACCCGTTCTCGGTACATTCAACCCTCAGAAAGGTTTTCGCTCAAGCGTATCGCGGACTTTACCGCCAAGATCCTTCATGGTGAAGGGTTTCTGGATAAACTGCACCCCGTCGTCGAGAACACCATGATGGGCAATGACATTGGCGGTGTAGCCGGACATGAAGAGGCATTTGAGGCCCGGGGACAACTTGCCGAGCGCATTGGCGAGGTTGCGGCCGTTCATCTCCGGCATGATCACGTCTGTTATCAACAAGCTGATTTTTCCGGCGTATTCGTCGGCCAGGCGCAGCGCCTCCTCCGGGGTGGCGGCAGCCAGAACCTGGTAGCCCTGGCGCTGGAGCATGAGCGTCACCATCTCGAGAATCATCGGCTCATCCTCGACCAATAGGATAGTCTCTGAACCGGATTGCGTGTCATTTGCTACAATATCCAGAGGAATGTCGGCCTTTCTGCCGTACTTCGGCAGGTAGATCTTAAAAGTCGTCCCCCGACCCGGCTCGCTGTAGACATTAATGAAGCCGTTGTTCTGCTTGAGGACCCCATAGACCGTCGCCAGCCCCAGGCCGGTGCTGTCCCATTCCTGCTTGGCAGTGAAAAAGGGTTCAAAAACGTGACGCATGGTTTCCTTATCCATGCCGCACCCGTCATCGCTCACCGCCAAAAGAACGTACTCGCCGGGTGCCGCATCGGCATGGTCTGCCAGATAGTTCTGGTCAAAAAGCAGATTACCGGTTTCAATAGTGATCCTGCCGGTATCACCAATGGCGTCCCGGGCATTGACACAGAGATTGGCGAGGATCTGGTCGACCTGGGAAGGGTCGATCTTCACCGGCGCCACCTCCGCCCCCGGCAACCAGGCAAGATCGATATGCTCACCGATCAGTCGCCGCAACATGTTGAGCATGCCCTCGAGGGTCTGGTTGAGGTCAAGCACCTGTGGCGCCACAGTCTGTTTACGGGCAAAGGCGAGAAGTTGCCGGGTCAGGTCCGCCGACCGTTCTGCCGCCTGACGGATGCCTTGCAGGGCACTATGCAGCGGCTGGTCCTCGGTCACCTGATCCATTGCCATTTCCGCATAGCCGAGGATTACCCCGAGCATGTTGTTGAAGTCGTGAGCAACGCCGCCGGCCAGACGCCCGATCGATTCCTTTTTCTGGGCCTGGATCAGCTGGTTTTCGAGTTGTTTGTGGCTGGTGATATCCCTGGTGACCGAGAGTATATGAGCCTCCCCCTGCCATTCAAGTATTCTCGCCGACATCAGGCCAATGGCGATGGAGCCGTCCTTGCGGCGAAATTCCGCCTCAAGATTCTCACAATAGCCCTTGTCCCGTAACTCGTTGACCAGCCTGTTGCGGTCTTCCGGATCGCACCACAGGTTGATCTGCAGAGAAGATTTGCCCAGGACATCATCGCGGGTATACCCGGTTAAGCGGAGGAAGCCTTCGTTCACATCGATAAAACAGCCATCTTCCAGACGATTTATATTCACCGCGTCGGGGCTGGTGTAAAAGGACATCCTGAAACGATTTTCGCTCTCCTCGAGAGCCCGTTCCGCCTCTTTTCTGGCACTTATGTCACGAATAAAGACAAAACATAACCGCTGTTCCAAGGGGCTGTACTGAACACTGGCTTCGATGTCGAACAGACTGCCGTCTTTGCGACGGTGCCGGGATTCGAAGCGATCCCCTCCGGTGGCGATCACCTTTTGCATATGCATGGTAACCGCTTCCGGGTTCTCATCGGCTTCGAGATCGGCAATAGTCATGGTCAGCAGTTCTTCTTCGCTGAAGCCGCTCATCCGGCAATAGGTATGGTTCACTTCCAGGAGACGACCGGTTGTGTCCACTATCCAGAAACCATCCAGGGTCGTCATCAGGATAGTACGGTGGCGGGCCTCGCTCTCCCGCAGGGCCTCCATTGCCCTTTTCCGCTCGGTCAGATCAACGCCAAAACAGGTGACATCGATAATATTGCCGCTGATATCCTTGCTGAGGACATTGGACCAGGCGACGTTAAGAACCTCACCATTTCTGGAAACGATTTCATTTTCATAGGTGGAGAATTCGGCTGTGTCTTTCCGCTGCATGGTGGTGTGAAAAACCGAGCGGATCAGTTCCCGGCAATGGCTGGGTATAAACAGCTCGAACCAGTCGCCGCCGAGCACCTCGTCTTCATTATATCCGACCAGTTGCAGGAAATGGGTGTTGGCAAAGAC
>SKJK01000202.1 GCA_007121995.1 Desulfobulbaceae bacterium | reverse complement strand
CGAGTCCATTCTGTTTGCTGTTGCCAGTTTCTGGGAAGGAGTCGATGTCCCGGGAGAATCACTGAGCCTGGTCATTATGGACAAATTACCCTTTGAAGTGCCGAGTGACCCTGTTATCATGGCCCGCATTAATCGGATTAAAGCTATGGGAGGCAACCCCTTTGCCGACTTTCAGATCCCACGGGCCATCCTGACCCTGCGACAGGGCGCCGGACGGCTGATGCGGACAGCAGGTGACCGGGGTGTTATCGCCATCATGGACACCCGTTTGTTTACCAAGGGATACGGTCGTCTCTTTCTCCGCAGCCTCCCACCTGCCCCAGTGACCAGGAGCCTCGAAGAGATTGAGGAGTTCTTTCAGGGCCCCCCGGGAGCCGACAACCAGCTAACCTTCGCCTCCCCGGAAAAGACCACCCCCAACAGACCATTTTTCACCGAGGACGACCCTCTCTTCGAACCGTGACCCAACAGCTATGAACCCCTCTGCTACGGATCAATTTTCTACCCTGATGGCCACTGCTGCATCCATCGGTGCCCGCACGGAAACAGCGATGCGCTCCGACCTGGAGACGGCATTGACGGATTGCGACCCATTACTGGTCGAAGTGCTTCATTACGCCCTTTTCAATGGCGGCAAACGAATCCGTCCCTTGCTCACCGTCCTCTGCTCGCGCTGCTGTGGACGGGACGACCATCGCTTGTATCTACTGGCCGCCGCCTTTGAGTACCTGCATGTGGCCACCCTTGCCCACGACGATGTCATTGACCGGGCCGATCAACGTCGTGGACGCCCCTCAGTGGCCGCCCGCTTTGGCACCACAGCAGCTATTCTGGCCGGTGATTGGCTGCATGCTCGCAGCATGCATCTCATCGGTCGGCTGGCCGGACCAGATGGTTTGGAAACCTTCTGCACGGCGACAACTGCCATGGTCAACGGCGAATTTGCCCAGTTGCGCCACATCGCTGATCTCAACACCACACAGCATCATTATTTTGCCGTCATTCGCCAGAAAACCAGCAATCTCATCGCTTCCGCCTGTTCGATAGGCGCCCTCTACGCCGGCGCGGACACAAGACAACGCGATGCGCTGACAACCTATGGCGATCGGATCGGGGCAGCTTTTCAAGTAGTTGATGATCTCCTTGATTTCAAAGGAGAGGCCGGCACCATCGGGAAAAAAACGGGCAATGACTTTATCGAAGGAAAAATGACCCTGCCTCTGCTGCTCGCACTCGACAAAGCCTCATCTGAGCAACGGCAGACCATGAAAACACTGTTGGAGGGTGACCGTAGCCAGATAGAAGCCCTTACCCGCCTTCATAACCTCATCGAAGATCTGGACGGGTTCAACGAAGCTGCCAGGATCGCCCACCAGTTGATTGATGCAGCTCTTGAGGCCTTGGCCATATTCTCCTTTGAGGAGCACGAGCTAAAAAACGCTGATCAGCTCAAAGAACTGGCCCGCTTTATTCTCGCCAGAAAAAAATAATCGCTCTCCATGCCGGCCGACATGCTCCGTACAATCGCCGGACTTGCCATAGTCTTGACCCTGCTCGCCGGCATGCTGTTGTACAGTTGCAGACCCTTCAAGGAACAAAACAACCTGAACAAGACCGGTTTTCGGCCTGCCGAGGCGGCGGTCGCACATCTGTTCATTACCCCTCTGATCATCTGTACACTGCCCGGCTATCCGCTGGATGAAAGAAGCGAAACAGTACCAGATATGGAACCAAGTCAGCAGGAAACGGCAATCAAGTCTTCGCCGGTACCCAGAATCGCCATTATCATCGACGATATGGGATTCCACCGGCTGCTCGGCGATCAGCTGTTGAAACTCGATCTTAACTTGACGTTCTCCTTCCTGCCCCATGCTCCCTTGACCACGGATCAGGCCAGGGCCGCTCACCGAGCCGGCCGCGATGTCCTGGTTCACCTGCCGATGGAACCAAAAGATGCTTCATGGGATCCCGGACCAGGCGCCCTGATGGTTGGGGATCCCCCCGAACTGATCAAAGAAAAAACCGAACAGATGCTGGCCGCTGTGCCGCATGCCATCGGTGCCAACAACCATATGGGATCCCGCTTCACTGAAAATCAAGCAGCTATGCGTTTGGTGATCGCTATCCTGCAGAAGCACTCTCTGTTTTTCATCGATTCCTTTACCAGTCTTCATTCACAGGGATTGCAGGCGGCGCGGCAGGCTGGCCTGCCCTCGACACGGCGCCATATTTTCCTCGACAATGACCAGGACCCGGACCTTATCCTTCACCAACTCACCGAACTCATTGCCCTGGCGCGCCGGCAGGGTACGGCCATCGGCATCGGTCACCCGTATCCGGCCACCCTCGCAGCCCTGACTCGGTGCCAGAAAACATTCTGCCGGGAAATCGAAATCGTTGGTGTCCATCAGTTGCTACGCTGAACAAGGACACAACGATCTGCTGTCACCAAGACCCGGTCATTGACCCCATCACACCTCAAGGTCAGGAACAAAAAAATTGATATGTTCTTCCTTTCCTTCCATTGCCTCAACCGTCTTGGCCCCGTGCTGCCGCAGCAAGGCCACGACCTCCACCACCAGATGTTCCGGCGCCGAGGCTCCGGCACTGACCCCCACCCGCCGAATACCGCTGAACCAACGTGGCTCAATCTCACCGGCATGGTCGATGAGATATGCGGGAATACGCCGCAATGCCGCTACCTCGCGCAAGCGATTTGAGTTAGAGCTGTTTTTCGAACCGACAATGAGGACCAGGTCGACCTGGTCCGCCAAGAAACGGACCGCTGCCTGCCGATTGGTAGTGGCATAGCAGATGTCGGTGCGATCCGGTTCTGAGATGAGCGGGAAGTGAGTGCGGATGGCGGCCACCATCTCGGCAGTATCGTCAACGCTCAAGGTGGTTTGAGTCACGTATCCCACTTTGGCCGGATCAGCAACCCTGAGGTCAGTCACCTCAGCGGGAGTTGAGATGACATGCACCCTGCCGGTGGCCTGACCACAGGTGCCTTCAACCTCGGGGTGTCCTTTATGGCCAATCACCAGAATATCATATCCAAGCTCGTTGAGGTGGATCACCCGCCGATGCACCTTGGAGACCAGAGGGCAGGTCGCGTCGATGG
>SKJK01000047.1 GCA_007121995.1 Desulfobulbaceae bacterium | reverse complement strand
GGATGAGATGGGCGGCTTTATGGGTAGCCATCTTCAGCATCCGCTCTTCGTCAAACGCAAAATCAGAGACAACGATAAGTTCCGAGATACCGAAATTATGGGCAATGCGTGCCGACGCTCCGATGTTTTCCGGATACCGCGGTCGTACCAGGATGATACCAGTGTGTCGGCAATCGTTATTATGTGTCTGTTCGTCCACCATAACCTGTATGCAGCCGGTTTATTTGCCGGTGGTCTGCTCGAGTTCCAGATTTTTCTTTGACGGCTTTTCCGGTGACGTTGATGCATTGCCGGTCATGCGTTTAAAGAACGGAATAATGCCCCGTTCCGCCCTTTTCAGGTCCTCTTCAGCTTCCTTTACCGTGATCTGCCACGCAGGAGCAAAGCCCGGAGATCGTTCGAACATCATTTCAATGGCTTTTTGATAGACCTGTACCTGGCGCATCTCTTGACGTCCCGGTTTCTGGTTGAGAACCTGGACCATGTTGCGGAGGTTGTCACGTTCCTGCAGGATCTTATCTCTTTCAGCTTTGCGCCGTTCGTTTTCCTCAGAGTCGATTTCGAGCTTGATATGAAGATGTTCGCGAAGTTTTTTCAGGTTACGTTGCAATTCCCGGGTCTTGAGCATACCCCGAAACCACAGAATGAGCGCGACCAGAAGACCAATGACCAGGCCACGGAAAAAAGGATTGTTGACTATGGTTGCAATCCAATTGGTGTCTTCCATACGGATACCTCAAAAGGGAATAATTGATGGCAGAAAAACTATCATACAATGCCCCGGGTTGTTGCTCACAGATTACCTGCATGCCACGTATCAGGCACTGGTGTCCGGGGCACACTGCATTTTGCTTGCACCCGCTGAACGTGAACGAATCGGGTACGACTATCGACCTCTGTTCACCTTGTGTACAGTTGCGGAGTGAACGGCTTTTTTTTGTGATGATCGCACACTATTATTTAAATTGCCGGATTCCGTCAAGGGAAAGAAGAATCGATATCCGGGTCAGTCGTCTTCATCAGTTTGCGGTCCGGACGTCAGCGAAAAAATAAGCCGCTTGCCGGCCAGATCGACGTGGTCGAGCCGAACGATAACCCGGTTCCCCAGCTGATAGACGGTATTACTGTGCTCTCCGATCAAACGGTAACGACGAGCATCGTAGAGGTAGTAATCATCGGTCATGGAGGTCAGGGGGATACTGCCGCTGATAAAATTGCCATCCAGAGCGATGTACAGGCCAAACGAGGTGACGCCGGAGATGATCGCGGTGAAACTATCGCCGACCCGATCGAGGAGAAAGAGGGCGGCCATGCGTACATGGGCATTCCGTTCGGTGTCAATGGCCTTCCGTTCACACTGAGACAGATGGAGACCGGCCCGGCCGGGATCCTTGTCTTCCTCTGGGCAGGGAAGAGCGTGCGCTCCTCTTGACTGTCCGGTGAGCTTGTCGTGGAGTACCCGGTGGGCGATCAAATCAGGATAGCGCCGGATGGGCGAAGTGAAGTGGAGGTAGAAAGGGGCGGCCAGACCGAAATGCCCGACATTTTCCGGCGTATATCGAGCCTGCTGCATGGTGCGCAGCAGCAGGGTGTTGACAATGTATTCAGCCGGGGCATTGTGGGCCTGGGAAATAACCTGGGCAAACCAGGCAGGGGTAATTTCGGCTTCCGGCAAAATCAATCCCAAGGCCTTGACCGTATCGGTGAAGGCCTCCAATTTGGTCGGATCCGGATTCTCATGGATCCGAAACAGCACCGCTCTATCCGCCTTGGCCAAGGTTTCGGCAACAGCCTCATTGGCAGCGAGCATACAGTCCTCCACCAGCATATGGGCTTCATTTCGTTCAGCCAGAGAAATTGAGGCGACGTGGTCGTTCGTCAGCGTCACCTGAGGTTCAGGGATGTTAAATTCAAGGCTTCCTCGAGCTGTTCTTTGTTTTTTAAGCAGGGCCGTCAGTTCTCGGGCCAGATCGAGCATCGGCACCAGATCAGCGTGGGCGGATTGCATCTCTGGGTCAATCCGGTTGAGCAATTGATACACGGCAGTATAGGTGAAACGTTGGTGGCTTTTGATCATACTTTTGGTGTAATGCTGTCCGGTGCGCCGTCCCTGATTGTCATAGGTGAGGGTGACGGTAAAGGCAGGACGGTCCTGGTGTGGAACCAGGCTGCAAAGGTCGTTGGACAACCGTTCCGGCAACATGGGCAGCACCGTACCCGGCAAGTAGACACTTGTGCCTCGCAGATACGCCTCGCGGTCGATGGGGGAACCGGGGCGGACATAATGGGCAACGTCGGCAATGGAAACATGGAGGGTGAATCCATCAGTGGTTCTTTCAACGCAGATGGCATCGTCAAAATCCTTGGCTGTCTCGCCATCGATGGTCACATGGCGCAGGTGGCGGAGATCAACGCGGTCCTCATGGCATTCGGTTACAGCGGTCAGTGCTATGGCTTCCGCCTCGACTTCGGCTGGGAAACGATCGCGAAGACCTGACTGAAATATAGCCATTCTGAGTTGAACGGCAACACTACGGGGATCTCCGAGAATTTCCACAACCCGGCCCGACGGTCCCTGACGATCTGATCCGTAATCAGTAATTTCAGCAAGAACGGCGATGCCATCGGCAGCACCCCGGTCATCCCCGCTACGGATAAACAACGTATAGGGGAGGCGGTTGTCGTCGGGCAGGACATACCCACCGCGGGCTTTGGTCGTGAAAAGACCACAGAGGCGGGTCACCGCCCTACTGACAACGCGGACGACTCGACCCTCACGTCTGTTGCGCGATTTTCCCGTGATCGCTACCAGGATATGGTCGCCATGGCTGGCTCCATTGAGCTGATGCGGGGGAATAAAGACGTCTTTGCCGCCCGGGTCTTCTCCCTCGATCAGAGCGAAACCAAACCCCTTGGCATTGAGGTCCAGGGTGGCCGGCAGGGTATTCGGTAGTGGGGGCAACGCAAAACGATTGCCTTTTTTCTCAAGCTCACCCTTTTCAATCAGCTGCAGCAGGGCTTTTTGCAGGAGAGGCAGGCGACCGGGCGAGAATTTCAGCTTGTCCATGATTGCGGTGATGGTTAATGCCTGGCCGTGTTCAGTGAGCAGAGTGAGAATCATGGATT
>SKJK01000026.1 GCA_007121995.1 Desulfobulbaceae bacterium | reverse complement strand
AGATATCCTCGTGGAAGAGTGCACCGTCTGTGGTGGCGACATCATCATTGACAGTTATTGCGAGGAGGACGACATCGTATATTGCAACGATTGCGAAGCCGAATATCTCATCCGGTCCCTTGAACCGGTTCGGCTGAGACTATTCGATGATGAAATCGATACGGATCCCGATGACACCAGTGACACCTACGACGAAGACTAGGATTGACCCACGCCGACCGGGGGGCGTTGTCACCGTCCCCCGGAGGTTTATCACCCTCTTTGCCCTTCGAGGTGTTCCCCTATGAATTTTCTCAACCTGCCGTCAAAAAAGCCTGCCTACGCGCAGGCGAAAGCGGTTATTCTTCCCATTCCCTGCGGTAGCGTAACGCCGGAGGCACTTGCTCTGGACAAAGGGCCGGAAGCAATTCTCCAAGCTTCCCATATGCTTTCCGTCTATGACGCTGAAACCAACACCGACATCACGGAACTGGGCATTCACACCCTGCCCCCCTTTCTCTGCCCCACTTCCCCCCAAGAGGCTATGGAGGAGTTGACCTCGCAGGCCACACCGCATTTCAAAAAAAACAAACTGGTCGCCGGCATCGGTGGCAGTCACCTGGTCACCCTTGGCATGGTTCGCGCAGCAGCGGAAAAATATAATGCCCTGGGTGTCCTTCATCTCGGCGCACACCCACACCTGATCAATGGCAGTCATGGTGGTGTTCAAGGAGAAGGTGTCATGGCGCGGATACGGGAAAAATGCCCGGTTTCTCATCTTGGCATTCGTAGCATGACCAAAGGCGAACGTAATTCGATCCACCTTGACAACCTGGTTTTTGCCCGGGACATCCACACCAACGGACTCAACGCGGTGGTCGACGCCATTGACCTGCTCCCGGAAAAACTGTATATCGCCATCAATCTCGACGTACTGGACCCAGCCTGCATGCCCGCCGTTGTCCGGCCGGAACCAGGGGGACTGGATTGGTACACCCTTAACGGGCTGATACGGGTAGCCGCACGGGAAAAATCCATTGTCGGTTTTGATGTCACAGGGCTCGTACCCCGCCGGAACGACCCTCATGCGCAGCTGCTGGCAGCCAAATTGATCGCAAAAATAATTATCTACATCTTGCAACCTACTCTCTGAAAGCGGTTAGGCCAAAAACTGTGAATACCTGAAGAACCGATGATTCGTGGGTCTTTTTCCAACACCATTGCCTGGAACATTTTCCTGATCACCCTGGGGTCAATCCTTTTTTCCCTGGGCATCAACGGCATTGTTATTCATAATACCTTTATAACCGGCGGGGTGTACGGCAGTGCCTTGCTTGTTTTTTACCAGACCGACACCCTATCGCCGCCGGTGTGGTACCTGCTCATCAATATCCCCCTGTTCGCCATTGGCTGGTTTTTCGTCAGTAAACGTTTTTTCTTCTACAGCCTCTACGGTGTCATTATGGTCAGTATCTGCACCAGGCTGATCGTGCTTGATTTCCACATAGAAGAACAGATATACGCCGCCGTAGCCGGCGGCATCATCTGCGGTGCCGGAGCCGGTATCACTCTGCGCTCCCTCGGTTCCTCCGGCGGCTTGGACATCCTAGCCGTTATCCTCAACACCCGGTACAACATAGGTGTCGGCAAAGTCTATTTCCTGTTCAATGTCGGACTGTTCGGCTTTGCCGCCTCTCTGCACACCCCGGACATTTTCATTGCTTCGATCATCTTGGTCTTTATCAGCTCAGTGGCGGTGGAATACGTCCTGTCGTTGTTCAATCAACGGAAGATCGTCTATGTCATCAGTGATCACAATGAAGAAATCTCCCAGCAGCTCAATCAAAAGCTGCAACTGGGAGCGACCTTTATCCAGGGAAAAGGGGCCTACAGCGGTAAAGACAAACTGATTCTCATGACCATCACCAATAACCTGGTGCTGAAAAAGCTGGAAAGCATCGTTTTTACCGTTGATGAACACGCCCTGTTCATTGTCGAAAACAGCTTTAACGTTATCGGCTCTAATTTCGGCAAAAGAAAAATCTACTGACCCTCGGCGCTCTGCCCGACGCAATTCTCAAGAGCTGGAAATGTACACGTGCACTTGTCTCCGAAGAACGGGCACCAAAAAGAGAAGCACTGATTGAAAAAAACGGTTGTTGAACTGATTCAGGTCTCCAAGGATTTCGACGGTCAGCAGGCACTTACCGACATCTCCCTGACAGTGACCGACGGCGAATTTCTCTCCCTCCTCGGCCCCTCCGGATGCGGCAAGACCACCCTGTTGCGCCTGATCGGCGGATTTGAGCACTGCACCAGCGGCATGCTCCGCCTCGACAGTCAGGACATGGACAGAATCCCGCCGGAGAAACGGGCGGTCAATACCGTGTTTCAGAACTACGCTCTGTTCCCCCATATGACGGTCTTTGACAATGTCGCCTTTGGCCTGCGCATGGCCAAACGATCGTCCCGGGAAATCCACCTGGCCGTGGGTCAGGCCCTGGAAATGGTGCAGCTTTCAGGCCTGGAGCAGCGACGGCCGGCGGCGCTCTCCGGCGGCCAGCAGCAGCGGGTCGCCATCGCCCGTGCCCTGATCAACAAGCCCCGGGTCCTGCTCCTGGATGAACCCCTCTCCGCCCTGGATCATCGCCTCCGCAAGCAGATGCAGAAGGAGCTCAAACAGTTGCAACGCACGCTGGGCATCACCTTCATCCTGGTGACCCACGACCAGGACGAGGCCTTCGCCATGTCCGACAGGGTGGCGGTTATGCAGGCAGGACGCATCGAACAGATCGGCACCCCCATGGAGATCTACGAAGAACCGGTCAATCTGTTTGTGGCCCGTTTCGTTGGCGACATCAATGTCCTCGACGGGGTGATCGTGTCGCGGAGCGAGGCGGACACGTATCACGCGCTGGTCGAAGGGGTTGCCGTGACGCTGCACAGCCATCGCGATTTTCTTCCCGGACAACCGCTCCATGTGCTGCTGCGCCCGGAAGATGTTCGCCTGGAACAGGAACGTGACATTGCCGAATCCCGAAGCCTGTCGGCAAAATTCGCCCAGGCCCGACTGCCGGGAACCGTCCAGCGCATTTTTTATCATGGCGCCACCTACGATGTCGAGGTGGCACTGACTAATGGCAACCGGATGCAAGT
>SKJK01000244.1 GCA_007121995.1 Desulfobulbaceae bacterium | reverse complement strand
GGCGACGTGTATGACAAGATGGATTTTGCCACCCGTGATCGCTATCGTCATGCGGTGGAAAAAATTGCCCACAAGAGTCCCTCCTCGGAAAATGAGGTCGCCCGTACCGCAATCGAGCTGGCGCAAGAGGGAGCTGCCCGGAATGATGGTGACGATCCCGCTACCCATGTAGGATTTTACCTGGTCGATAAAGGACGGGTGCAACTCGAGCAACGGATCCAGGTTCGACACTCCGTACTGGAGACGGTGGCCGTTGTCGGTCGCCGTTTTCCTTTCCTCCTTTATAGCGGCTCCATCCTGCTGTTGACCGTGGCCTTTGCCTGGTTATTGACGGTTATGGCGCTGGGAGGGGGCCTGCACGGATGGCTGCTCGGTCTGGTCGGCCTACTGGCGTTGCTGAGCGCCAGCCATCTGGCGGTTGCTCTGGTCAACTGGCTGGTCACTTTGCTGGCAACGCCCCGGTCTATACCTCGCATGGATTTTTCCAAGGGCATCCCCCAGGGATTGCGAACCTTGGTGATTGTGCCGACCATGCTCACCAGTAAAGAGAGTATCGGTGAGCTGGTCGAGGCCCTGGAAGTCCGTTTCCTGGCCAATAGGGACGAGCATCTCCATTTTGGCCTGCTCACCGATTTTTGTGATTCCGTTACGGAAACCGTGCCGGAAGACGAGCCACTCCTGCGCATGACCCAACAACGCATAGAAGCACTCAATACCAAGTACCAGCACCCGACCGGAGACACCTTTTTTCTTTTTCATCGCCCCCGCCGCTGGAATGAACGGGACCGGATCTGGATGGGCTACGAGCGTAAGCGCGGCAAGCTGGCCGACCTGAACTGGTTATTACGCGCCGGCCCGGATGCCGACTTCGGCGAACGCTTTTCACTGATTGTCGGGGCAACGGCCATTCTCGCCAAGGTCAAGTACGTTATCACCCTGGACACGGATACCCAACTGGCGCGGGATTCAGCCTGGCAGTTTGTCGGCGCCATGGCACATCCTCTCAATCGCGCCTGTTATGACCAGGACAAACAGCGGGTTGTCTCCGGCTACGGCATCCTTCAGCCCCGAGTGGCCATCAGCCTGTCCAGCACCAACCGCTCTCTGTATGCCCGTCTGTGCGGTAGCGAACCCGGCATCGATCCCTACACCCGAGCAGTTTCCGACGTGTACCAGGACCTGTTCAACGAAGGTTCGTTCATCGGCAAGGGGATCTACGAGGTCGATGTCTTTGACCGCGCCCTGGGCCATCGCTTCCCGGACAACCGCATTCTCAGTCATGATCTTCTTGAGGGATGTTATGCCCGCTCCGGGTTGTTGAGCGATGTCCAGCTCTACGAAGAATACCCGTCGAACTACAGCGAGGATGTGAGCCGCAGGCACCGGTGGATTCGGGGCGACTGGCAGATCGCCTGGTGGATGACGCCCGCTGTTCCCGGCCAGGATGGGCGTCTGCAGAAAAACCCGCTGCCTCTGCTGTCGCGCTGGAAGATTGGCGACAACCTGCGGCGCAGTCTGGTGCCGGCCGCTTTGACCCTGCTGTTGCTGCTGGGCTGGACAATATTGCCTTCGCCCTGGTTCTGGACTGTTACCGTGCTGGGTATCATCGTGATCCCTTCTTTGATCGCCTCAACCCTGAATGTACTGCGCAAGCCGGCTGACGTACCTTTGACTCAGCATCTTGCCGCGGCAGGACGTTCGACCAGCCAAAGCCTGGCGCAAGCCGCCTTTACTCTTGCCTGTCTCCCCTACGAAGCATTTTTCTGTCTGGATGCGATTGCGCGCACGGTCTGGCGTCTGCTGGTCACCCGCAGGAGACTGCTCCAATGGAATCCCTCAACCAGATCGAAGAGCAGCACGAATTCCAGCCTTGCCGACTCGTGCCGGATCATGTGGGTCGCCCCGGTCCTGGCCATCGCCGCAATGATATTCCTCGCCGTGTTGCAGCCCATCTCCCTGCTGGTGGCGCTGCCTATTCTGGTTTTATGGTTGATTTCTCCTGGTATCGCCTGGTGGATCAGCCGGCCGCTTGCCCGCCGTCAAGCGAAGCTTTCAATCGGGCAGACCCTCTTTCTTCGCACCATGGCGCGGAAAACCTGGGCTTTCTTCGAGGCCTTCGTTGGTCCGAAGGATCATTGGCTGCCGCCCGACAATTTTCAGGAGCATCCCAAACCGGTGGTTGCGCATCGCACCTCGCCCACCAACATGGGCCTGTCCCTGTTGGCCAACCTCACTGCCTATGATTTTGGGTATATTGGCCCTGGAAAACTCATTGAGCGCACCGCAAACGCCCTCCGCACCATGGACACCCTGGAGCGATACCGGGGCCACTTTTACAACTGGTACGACACCCAATCGCTTAAGCCCCTGCTGCCTCGCTATATTTCGTCGGTCGACAGCGGCAACCTTGCCGGCCACCTGCTGATTCTGCGCCAGGGCCTGCTTGCGCTGCCGGACGACCCCATTTTGGGGAGACGGTTTTTTGAGGGCTTACGGGACACCCTCGCATGTGCCATGGACGCGGCGGACGCCACCCCGGAAGAAGGCAAGCGAATCACGCAACTGCACCAGAAGCTTGCAGCAGCCGTCGATGTCCATCCCACCCAGCTCTCGAGTTTGCAACGGCACCTGGAGCACTGGGCCACAGAGGCAGAAGCGGTTGTCGGTATGCAGGCGGAGGGCACCGAGATTGAGAATCCCGTGCACTCGTGGACCACGGCCTTTGTCCGCCAGTGCCGCGATGGCCTCAACGAATTGCTGTTCCTTGCTCCGTGGCTGGAGACCGCGACTGTTGGTTCTGGTTCCGGAACATTGCCCGATCTCGAGCGGATTCCCACCTTGCGCGAACTGGCTGCCCTGGAGGCCCATCTTTGGCCAGTGTCTGAAGAACATCTTGCCGTGCAGACGAGCCCCGAGGAACAGGTAAGGCTTGATGCGCTCCTGCCATTGCTCAGGGAGGCGAGTTGCCGCGCCGATGCCCGGATTGCGGCCCTTGAACGTCTTGCTCAGCTTGCAAACAGGCTGGCGCAGATGGACTATGCTTTTCTTTTTGACACTGCAAGCCGGCTCTTGGCCATCGGTTATAACGTCACCGATAATCGCCGTGATACAAGTTATTATGATCTCCTGGCTTCTGAGGCACGGTTTT
>SKJK01000264.1 GCA_007121995.1 Desulfobulbaceae bacterium | reverse complement strand
GGCGTACGCATGGTATTTGTTTTCATGGTTCACTCCTCCGTTAGGAAATGTGCTGTCCGGTACCGGATAATCGGGGAATGCGCACACAAGTACGATCCAATGCTGCCTGGTATGCGCTTTTCGATTGATTCTGTGTGGTTTTAGTGTATTTGCCTGCGAACGGCAAGGGAAATATGACACTGTCGTCGCTAACTTTCGCATCGCATGTCATCGGACGGGCTTTGCGTGCATCGTTCCGAGAGATTGCCGCGTATCCAGTCAAAGTCCATCTGGCGACGGACAAAGGCCGTAACCACGGCTGGATCGAAGTGCCGGCCGGCACATGCTTCAATGCGTTCCACCGCCTGCTGGTGAGACAGAATGCGGGCAGGATCCAAGGCAGCGGTATACTCTTCATAGCTGTCGGCCAGGGCCATGATTCGAGCCTCCAGGGGGATTTCCTCACCGCGCAGTCCATGCGGGTATCCGTTTCCGTCCCATCGTTCATGATGAAAATAGGCTATATTTTTGGCCACTGACAAAAAACTGCTTCCCTTAGCCTCTTGTTCCATGGCTTTGATCATATCGCCGCCAATCCGGGTATGCTGGCGGAGCCTCTCCTTTTCCTGGACCGTCAATGGACCTGTCTTGTCGAGAATGGCATCGGTGACCCCGACTTTGCCGATGTCGTGGAGAATGGAGCCCTGATACAGGTTTTGCAGGAATTCCGGGCTGATCAGGGTGCGAAACGAATCGTGTTGGGCCAGTTCAACCGCAACGATACGACAGTACTCACGGATTCTTTCGAGGTGATGACCGGGGGTGACGTCGCGATATTCCGAGAGCTTGGCCAGGGCAAGGATCGCAGCATTTTCCATTGTGCGACATCTTTGCAGCGAGGTGATCAAGGTGTTTTCAAGCTGGCGGCGGATACTGATATCGCGGAGAACCAGTTGCAGCACCGGTGCCTTGCCGGCTCGTGTAACCAACGACCCACTGATTTCTACTTCCAGAGGTGTTCCTGCCGCGGAAATCAACGTCCATTGCCAGGCAGAAACGGTGTTCCCTCGAGCAAGAACGTCCAGCAGCGCTGCCTGGACCTGTTCCCGGTCCTCAGGGCGGACCGCATCGAACAAAGAGGCGTCTCGCGGCGGGAAATGGGTGTCATGGAAATGTAGCCAATATGAAGCATTGGCCTGAAGGATGTCACCCTTGCGGGTAACAAGGACAACATCGTCGACAATCGCTTCATAGAGCAGGCGGTATTTGTTTTCCGATACTTTCTGCGCCTCGGCCCGTCGTTTCACCTCGTTTTCCAAATGTTCAGCTTGTCGAGCCAGGGCTGATGCCGCAGCCTGTTCTTTGTTTCGCAACAGACATTCGTGTTTTCTTGCCGTGGTGTCGGCCCAGCTCTGGATGGCGGCTATCCACACGAAACAGATCATGAAAAAGAGATTACTGAACAAGTTGATCAGTTGGTATTGGTTCAGTGGTTCAGTGAAAATGACGACAAACAGGTAGAGGCTCACCAGGGTCAGGCCGCTGAACAGTGCCTGGCCTCCGGTCAGTGGAATCAGTGCCGTATACATGATGATGATAACAATCAGGCCGACATAATAGGGTGAGCTGACAGGGTCCAACTGTTGGGTTATGAGCAAGACCACAATGCCGATACAAAGATAACCGGCAAACCCGATCATCCAGGCTCGGCGTTGCTCCTGATCGCAATAGTTGGCCACCAGCAGCAGACCGGCACAACCGAAAGCAAAAAGGCGATAGCGGAAAAATTGGCTGAAATACTCCGGAACCACCAGGTAATCGAGCAGGGTGAAAAGGAGCATCACCCCCATGCTCACCAGGAGCATGATGGCAACTCTGCGATGGTGCAGTTGCCGTGTTTCGGCTTCGAATGGGTCGAAAGTGTTCATGGTCAGGACGAGAGTGTGCCACCGGAGTGTGAACAGGAGAGCAGCGAGTATCGAGCTGTTTGAAAATCCTCTTCCCGGGCGACAAAGGCGCTGACAACGGCGGGGTCGAATCGGTGACCGCTCTCTCTGATGAGGATCTCCCGGGCCTGTTGGTGGCTGAAGGCTGGTTTATAGGGCCTGGTGGACGTCAAGGCATCGTACACGTCGGCCAGGGTGACGATCCGGGCTGACAGCGGTATTTGTGTACCGGCCAGACCATGGGGATAGCCCTGACCGTCCCAGCGTTCGTGGTGATACAAGGTAATTTCCTGACCCATGCGCAGAAAAGAGAGGCTTGCCGAATCTTTTTCCGCCGAAGAAAGAGCCATGCTGCCATATTCGCAATGGTGCTTCATGGTCTCAAATTCCGTTGCGGTGAGGTGATCGGGTTTCAGCAGGATGGTATCGGGAATGCCGACCTTGCCAATATCATGAAGAACGGAGGACAGGCAGAGATCCTCGATAAAAGTGGCGGTGACAAGCTCAGCAAACTCGGCATTCCGTGCCAGTTCCACGGCGACAATACGGGTGTATTCCCTGATGCGCATCAAGTGGGCACCGGTGTCGTCATCGCGGCATTCCGCCAGACGTGCCAGACCGAAAATAGCGGCCTGGCGTGAGGAGTCAATGAGCTGCGTCGATGCCAGCACCCGCCGTTCGATCTCTTTGGTGGCGGTGATATCACGGATGACCAGTTGAAATTGCACTGCACTTTCGGGGAGGTCGACCCGGATGCCGCTGAGTTCCACCTCCATGACCCGGTTCTGTCGGCTCAGCATGCGCATCTGCATCCCCCGGACTGGTTTGCCGCTGGTCAAGGTGGCAAGGAGGTCAGGGACCAGATGATCCTGCTCTGCAGGAAGAAGAAAATCGGTGAGTGTTCTGCCCCGCAACTCCTCTGGAGTGCTGTCCAGAAGGGCGGCTCCATGACGATTGATCATCCCGATCCGCCCGTTTCGATCAATCTGGACCACCAGGTCAAGGATATTATTGTACAGATCGTAAAATTTGAGATCGGATTCCTCCAACAGTTCCATGCGCTTTTGCACCAGCGCCTCCAGGTTGCCGGTATATTGTTTGAGTTCATCGCTGAGTGCCCGTAAGCCTTTCTGGGCCCGCAGAGCGTGTGTCTGGGTCTGAAGATCGTCAATACACTGGACCGCGGTGACGATGACGATGATAAAAAAGAAAAAGCTGTTGGTGACGACCTG
>SKJK01000162.1 GCA_007121995.1 Desulfobulbaceae bacterium | reverse complement strand
TGACGCCGCCATTCGTCGCCGCATCTGGGCCTTGATCAAGCCGGTCCAGCAGGATGGGACCACTATCTTTCTCACCACCCACTATATCGAGGAAGCTGAATTTCTCGCCGGTCGGGTCGCCTTTCTCGATCAGGGACGAATCGTGGCTGTTGATACACCCCGGGCCTTTATTGAACAACAGGGACAATGGGCCATGGATCTGATCAATGGAGAAGGCATGCAAACCCGCTATTTCGCAACCAGAAACGAGGCGACCGCATCCACGGCTGGGCAGGAAGCGGGGTATACCCTGCGACGGGTCAATCTTGAGGATGCCTTTCTCGCCCTCACAGGAAAAAAGGTGCGCTGATGCAAGGATTCATAGCTGTCTATCTCCGCGAACTGCTCATACTCAAATACCGGTTCAAACGAGTCCTGGCCGGCATGGCTGTTTCCCCCCTGCTCTACCTGATCGTCTTCGGGTATGCCCTGGGGCGCTCAATTCAATTCGGAGAGCACTCCTATCTGGAATTTCTCATTCCCGGTCTGATAGCCATGGCCAGCATGACCCAGGCCTTTTCCATTGCCACCGACATCAATGTGGCTCGGTTTTACTGGAACATCTTTGAAGAGTTCCAGGCCGCGCCGATCAGCAATCTCGCCTATGTGGCCGGCGAGGTCCTGGCCGGCATCACCAGGGCCCTGCTGGCGGTGCTGGTCATTCTCCTGCTCAGTCTGCCCTTTGGCGTTGTCCTCTCCCTTGGTCCCCTGTTCTGGCTGGCGGTGCTCTGCAACTGTTTTGTTTTTGCCTCCCTGGCCGTTGGTCTGGCCATGCTGGTCAAATCGCATGCCGATCAGAGTTTGCTGACCAACTTCATCATCACCCCCATGGCCTTTCTCGGCGGCACCTTTTTTCCAGTGGATAAACTGCCGGAATGGTCCCAGATCCTGCTCGCCTTCCTCCCTCTTACCCACGCCTCCAGTGCTATCCGGGCCAGCGCTCTTGGCCAGCCGGTTCAAGCATTGGATTACCTGATTCTTGTCGTCACCGGAGCCCTCTTTTTCTGGCTGGCTCTGCATTCGGTCAACCAGGCCAGGGACTGACCCCGCACGAAACCAAGGAGTAATGTTATGCTCATTGACACTTTTTACGACGGTGTCGCCATTCACCGCGCCGAAAAAATCATCTACGCCCGTTTTCTCCGTCCCCACACGGTGCTTTCCACCTGTCGTGCCGCCGGTGGCCTGCGTACAGACCTTCACTGTCTCTACAACCATCAGAGCTGCGAACCGGCCGGTCACAGTCACTGTCTACCGCCCATGGCCTATCGTGACCCTCTTGCCTACCGCCAATCCATCTGCGAACGTCACGGCCTGCCCGCCGAACACTGCGCCACTCTGGGAACGGCGGCCAACATGCACAACGCCGCCATTGCCGTGCATTCCTTTGCCGATCTCACCGTGGCCGCGGTTTGTACCGGTGGGGTTGAAGGCAATGCCGGACGGATCGGCGACCCGGCCGCGGTGGTCGAGACCGCCACGGGTTTTGAAAAACTGCCTTTGACCAAAGCCCTGCCCGGACCCGGTACCATCAACACCATGCTTTTCATCGGCAAACCACTGATTCCCGGCGCCCTGGCCCGTTGCATCATGACCGCCACCGAGGCAAAAACAGCGGTGCTGCAGGAACTGGCGGTTAATTCCCGTTATTCCGATGGCCTGGCCACCGGCACCGGCACGGATCAGATCGGCGTGGCTGCCATGGATGACGATGTGCCACCGCTGACCAGTGCCGGCAAACACGCCAAATTGGGCGAACTGATCGGCCTGGCCGTGTACGAGGCCATCAAGGGTACCTTGGCCCGGCAGAACAATCTCACCCCATCCGGCCAATGCTCGGCCAAGATTCACCTGGAACGGTTCGGCCTCACCAGGGCCTTGATGCAGGAATCCATCTGCCGACACCTGAACAGTGATCAGGCGGAGTTACTGCGGCGGAATTTCGATGCCATGCAACGCGATCCCGTGACCGTGGCCGCGGTGGCAGCCCTGGCCCATGTCCGCGACAAGATCGTCTGGGGTGTTTTGCCCGCGTCCTGCTGGAGTGAAGTCATGGGCGGTTTTGCCGCCCAGATTGCCTGCGCCGTCAGCGGATCATATCAGCACATGGAGACCTATCGACATCACCTGGCACCAACCAGGGCCAGAAACGACAACCAGGCCCTGATCGAGCTGGCCTGCCGCGCCCTAGCCCTGGGGTTTGCGGAAAAATGGCGCCCGTTTACCAACGATTCTGCCACAGACGATCAGGTAGTCGAGGAATGTATCACCGAAAACCGGTGACCTGTCGGCTCCTCGGATACGTATTGATCAACACGTTTTATCAGCTGGTACGGCTTTCGTTTTCTGCACCTGAAGATGATGTATCCAGGTCGCACTTGCACGAAGAATAGCACCACAACCAACATCAACATGGAGAAAAGATGAAGATGAGAAGCAAGATGAAAATCGATCACATTCTGTTTGCCCTGGCTCTGACACCATGTATTGCCCTGCCGGCCGGGGCAGGAGAGCAGCAGGTACAAAGCGGCGGTGAAATGGTGGTCACCGCGAGTCGCATGGAGGAACGATCCATCGACGTACCCATCACCACCCAGGTGATCACCCGCGATCAGATCGAGATGTCCGGGGTCAGGGACGTCGGTGACCTGATCGGTAAATATGTCACCGGTCATTTTCACAAATACAATGGCCTGCTCAGCCCCGTCGGCCTGCGTGGTTTCCGCAGCGATTCCCACGGCTCCGATCTGAACGGGTATGTCCTCATCCTAGTGGACGGCCACCGGACCGGCACCGGCAACGCCGCCAAGATCAACCTCGACCGGATTGAACGGGTCGAAGTGGTCAAGGGGCCTTCCTCGGCCCTGTACGGTTCGGCGGCCATGGGCGGGGTGATCAACCTGATCACCAAAAAGGGCGACGGACCGCTGGGCGGCTCCATCACCGGTGAATACGGCAGCTTTGACTATTACAGGGGCCAGGTATCGGCGGGCGGTGAGGTCAGCGAAACGTTCCGTTTTTTTGTCACCGCCAGCATGGACGAGATCGGCGACTATGACGATCCTACCTTTGGCACGGTCTATAACTCCGGGGTGGAGCGCAAGGAGATCGGCGGCAACTTT
>SKJK01000044.1 GCA_007121995.1 Desulfobulbaceae bacterium | reverse complement strand
CCCCGGGCAGGAGGATCTCTATTCTCTTGGAACTCTGGCCTCGGTTATGCAATTATTACGTCTGCCAGACGGAACCATCAAAGCTTTGGTGGAGGGCAAGAGACGCGCGCTTGTTGTCGGTGCATTTGCAGCGAGTAGTGGGGATGAATCATATTATTCCGTAAGGCTGGTTGACGCACCGGATGTCGATATCCAACGGGAGGATATGCCTGCTTATATCAGCGAACTCCGCAAGACGTTCGATCAGTACAGCCTGAACAACAAGAAGCTCCCGCGCGAGGTGCTGAAATCGATTACCACTCTGGAAGATCCTTCGCGCATGGTCGATCTCATGACCTCGCATATTGCTTTGAAAACAGAAGAGAAGCAATCAGTTTTGGAAATGGTCTCTTTGCCGCAGCGTATCGCCAGAGTGCTTGAGATCCTGCACCGGGAAATGGAACTTTCCGAAATGGAAAAGGATATCCATGCCAAGGTGAAAAAAAGAATGGGGTCGACCCAACGGAACTACTATCTCTCCGAGAAGATGCGGGTTATCCAGGATGAAATGGGATCCGGTGAGGGCGGCGATGAGCTGAGTGAACTGCAACAGGCGATCGAGAAAAAAAATCTGCCTAAAGCGGTGAAGGAAAAAATGATCAAGGAGTTAAAAAAACTCCGGCAGATGCCTCCCATGTCCGCGGAAACCACGGTGGTCCGCAATTACATTGACGCTATACTCAGCCTACCCTGGAAAAAGAAATCACGATCGAAAATTGACATCGAACGGGCAGAGAAAGTTCTCGACGAGGATCATTACGGCCTGGAAAAACCCAAGGAACGTATCCTTGAATATCTGGCTGTCCAAGCACAAGTCAAAAAAATTCGTGGTCCAATTCTCTGCCTGGTTGGCCCCCCTGGTGTGGGCAAAACCTCGGTGTGCAAGTCTATAGCCAGGGCCATGGGCCGTCAATTTACCCGCCTGTCGTTGGGCGGAGTTCGCGACGAAGCAGAAATTCGCGGTCACCGGCGCACCTATATCGGTGCCATGCCCGGGAAAATCATTCTCTCCATGCAAAAGGCCGGAGTGATTAATCCGGTTTTCTGCCTCGACGAAGTCGACAAAATGAGTGTTGATTTCCGTGGTGACCCTTCGGCAGCCCTCCTTGAAGTGCTGGATCCGGAGCAGAACTACGCTTTCAACGATCATTACCTTGATGTTGACTATGATCTGTCCGAAGTGTTTTTTATCACCACGGCCAACACCCTGCATGGTATTCCCTTGCCATTGCAGGACAGAATGGAGATCATTCAGCTCAACGGCTATACAGAAGAAGAAAAACAACATATCGCCACTGATTTTCTTCTCCCCAAACAGTTGGAAGCCAATGGATTCAAGCCGGACGAGATTACCATCAACGAAAAAGCTATTCTTGATATCATCCGGCGCTATACACGAGAGGCAGGGGTGCGGGGGCTGGAGAGAGCCTTGGCCGGCATTTGCCGCAAAGTTGCTCGTGAACGGTTGAAAAGCAAGGAGCCTAAGAAAAAGTTTCGTATTTCCCCTCAGGCAGTGGAACGCTATCTGGGAGTGGCCAAATATCGTTTCGGTCTGGCTGAGGAGCACAGTGAAATCGGCCTGGCCACCGGGATGGCCTGGACTGAGGTCGGCGGAGAACTGCTTCAGATCGAAGCCACCATTATGCCTGGCTCCGGTAAACTGACGATCACTGGCAAGTTGGGGGATGTCATGCAGGAATCGGCCCGCGCGGCCTTGTCCTATGTCCGCTCCCGGGCCATGCGTCTTGGCCTGGAGACCGATTTTTATCAGAAGATAGATATTCACGTCCATGTCCCAGAAGGTGCCATCCCCAAAGACGGCCCATCTGCAGGCATCACTCTTGCCACCGCCATTGCATCAGCGATTCTCAAGATGCCGGTAGATCGAAAATTGGCCATGACCGGAGAGATTACCTTGCGGGGGAGGGTACTACCCATTGGCGGTCTGACCGAGAAACTGTTGGCGGCTAAACGGGGAAATATCACCAATGTGCTGATCCCACGGGATAATGAACCTAATCTTCGTGATGTACCCCAAAAGATCCGCAACAGTTTGACCATAGAGCTGGTTGATGAAGTTGATGAGGTGTTACAGCGGGCCTTGATCATCAAAGAAGGAGAAGACCTGTTCAAGGAAGTGCCACCGGGATCGATCTTCAAGGAATTTACGGTCCCTTCGCATAATACTACGGCACAGTGACGACCTGTTGCAGTGGTCTCTGGGAGCTGAGGAAAGAAAACTGACCTTGCTGATGACAGGCTTTGTTTTTTTTCTTGACGGACAACAGCTATCCTGATACATTCTCCCTTCACCTTGGGGCGAATAGCTCAGCTGGGAGAGCATCGGCCTTACAAGCCGAGGGTCACAGGTTCAAGCCCTGTTTCGCCCACCATAAAAGAAATACTGGGGTCGTAGTTCAGTTGGTTAGAATGCCGGCCTGTCACGCCGGAGGTCGCGAGTTCGAGTCTCGTCGGCCCCGCCAGTATAGACGGGTAGTTGGAGTAATCCAACTACCCGTTTTTTGTTTTTACAGAGAAGACACGCTTTGCTCGCATTCGCCTAAAGAGCTTTGACAGGATTGCACAACATCTCTGGTAAATATCTTCATGGTGAGGGGTTGACCAGTCAAGCAGGCATGGTGCGCATTGCCCTCCCCGAATAAGAACGGATCCTTCCTGGTGCAAACAGTACCTCGTGGAGATGAGAATTTAAATCACCCATCAATTACATTCGATACGTGGTATACATTCGATACGGGTAGTATTTAGTAAATCAACATTTTGCCAATTGCTTTCTGCGCTGTTGCGAGCATGAAGAAATCCATCTTGGAGATTGATACTTGCCTTCATAACGAACATATGTGCTGATATAATCAACAATTAATGCTTAACATTCAGCATGTTAATTTTTTTTCATGACAAATGACTTTAACTATTCCTGGTTGGCCATGTGTGGCAGGTTTGGGAAAAAAGAAAAAAAAGAAAACAATGATTGACAAGGGTGCTCTGTTCCGGTAATTTGCCGCTCCGTTGCCTGCGGAACAGGGTTTGCCTGTTCGGCACCTGTAAATAGGGCGTTGGCAACGCAAAAAAAGAATTGACAGACAATGACTGCCGGGATATAGT
>SKJK01000083.1 GCA_007121995.1 Desulfobulbaceae bacterium | reverse complement strand
TGTGGCATAAGGACATTTGGGATCGTTTCTGGAGGGGGTACCGGTGAACACTTGGACGCATTGGCTGCCAAAAGCGCAGCTGTTCTGGCTGGTTCTGGTGGTGAGTGCGATTGCTGCGTTCCGGGCGTCGTTGCTCACCTGGCGGCCGGCGGTTATTCTGACCGCAGCTGCGGTCAGTGCTTTAGTTTTGACCGGTTTTGTTGCCTTGCTGGTTTTATACAATGGCTTACGGACAGGCCGTTGGAACGGTGTCCGACATTGTCTGGGCAGCGTGGTTCTCTCTCTGCCGCCACTGGTCTTCGTCCTCATCCTGGGGCTGCAGGGGGCCAAAACTCCACCGATCCACGATATCACAACGGATACGGCAATGCCGCCCCATTTTGCCAAAGCCCGTATGCTACGCGGCCCCGATGACAACAGTGCCGAGTATCCCGGCGCGGCGGTGGCCGAGCAGCAACTGGCGGCCTACAGCGATATTGTTCCCCTGGAAACGGGCCTGCCTCCGACCGAAGCCTTTGCTGTGGCTCTGTCCGTCGTTGACCAGCTGCAGTGGCAGCGCATCGCTCATGACCCGGGTCAGGGACGAATTGAAGCTGTGGATCGAAGTCTGTTTTTTGGTTTTACCGATGATATCGTTATCCGCATAACGGCTGATAACGGCGGGAGCCGGATCGATATCCGATCAGCCTCCCGATCCGGGGTCGGTGACCTTGGGGTCAATGCGGATCGAATCAGGAATTTTATGCAGACATTCAAGGAAAATCAACTGGATTAACACGTTATGCACACACCTTTGATATTGGTCACTAACGATGATGGGGTCTATGCCCCCGGTATCCGTGCTCTGCACGAGGCGGTTCGTTCACTGGGGCGGGCGGTGATTGTCGCCCCGGAACGGGACAACTCGGCGGTCAGCCATGCTCTTACCATGAACAGACCGTTGCGGGTTTTTGAACTGGAAGAAAACATACACACCATTGACGGTACGCCCACCGACTGTGTGACTATTGCCGTCAACAAGGTCTTCGCAGCCAAACCCGACTTGTTGGTTTCAGGAATTAATCCAGGGGCCAATATGGGCGATGACATCAGTTATTCGGGAACGGTTTCAGCGGCCATCGAGGGTACCATGTACGATATTCCCTCCCTGGCGTTTTCCCTCGCAGGTACTCCGCCGTTTGATTTTGAAGTCGCTGCCGGTGTTGCCTGGAAACTGGCATCCATGGCCCTGAGCTGGCGTCTGCCTCCCGCCACCCTGCTCAATATCAATATTCCTCAATGTGCCGCCGGTGAGATTCGTGGCATTCGTTTTACTCGTCAGGGGCGCAGGCTGTATCAGGATGCCATCCAGGAAACCTATGATCCTTGGGGGCGCAAGCACTACTGGATAGGGGGGGGGACCGTTCACTGGTCAGGGGGCGATGACACCGATGAACATGCCGTGAGCAATGGGTTTATTTCGGTCACACCGATTCAGCTCGACCTGACCAATCATGCCGGTCTCGAATATCTGGAGCGCCATTGGCAAATGTGAACGGGCTGGATGCCGGTCTGGGTACCATTGGTCTCGATGCCTTTGGTCTGCTGCTCAACGATCCCCGTTTCCGGAGTCTCCCCATGATCCTGGAAACATCGAAAGAAGAAGATTTGCGGGACGACAGGGAAAATCTGGCCAGATTGCGAGCATTGATCAATTGAAATAATGTATCGCTTATATCGTCTACAGGTGGAGTGCTGGTGAACGGTTCCATCAGTACTGCTTGTGACCGTGGGGGTAATGTATTATTCTGCGCGGTCAGTGATATCTACAATAGATCGTCCCCCGATGTCCAAGACGCAATGCGACAGCGGTTCGGCGTCGAACACTGGTGTGGACCCGGATAAACAATGGATACCGGTTTGCTTGAACCGGCGAAAGACAGGGTGAAAAGATGTTCAAGAATGATCTTGATGTAACGCTGCACAAAGCGTCGGCTAATGAGATGAAACCGAAGCCTGACCTGGACAACCTGGGGTTTGGTCAGTTTTTTGCCGACCATATGTTTACCATGCGTTGGAACCGACACCATGGGTGGCATGAAGCTTCCATCCGCCCGTATCAGACCTTCAACCTTGATCCCGCGGCCATGGTCTTTCATTACGGTCAGGCGATTTTTGAGGGTATGAAAGCATATCGCGGCAAGGACGATCAGATTTTCCTTTTTCGGCCGGATGACAATTTTACCCGCATGAATCAGTCTGCGGTACGCATGTGTATGCCGCGTTTTCCTCAGGATCCGGTTCTCCAGGTCCTGCGGGCCCTGGTTTACCTCGACCAGGAATGGGTCCCCAGAATGGAGGGGGCAACGCTGTATATCCGGCCCACCATGATCGCCACCGAACCGGCACTGGGACTTCGTCCGTCCGAGGAATATCTTTTTTTCATCATCACCTGTCCGGTGGGCGCCTATTATGCCGAAGGGTTCAATCCAACCAAAATCTACGTCGAGGACAAGTATGTGCGAGCGATACCCGGCGGGGTCGGCAATGCCAAGACCGCCGGTAACTACGCCGCCAGTGTCAGAGCGCAGGTTGAGGCACAGAAAAAGGGGTATACCCAGGTGCTCTGGCTCGATGCTGTGGAACGGAAATACATAGAAGAAGTGGGAACTTCGAACATCTTTTTTCTCATAGAAGACGAGTTGATCACCCCGCCGCTTGAAGGGACGATTCTTCCCGGTGTCACCAGGGACTCCGTGCTGCAGTTGGCCCGTGATTTCGGCTATCAGGTCAGCGAACGTCGCCTGACCATCGATGAGGTTATCAAGGCCAGTGAAGCCGGAACCCTGCGCGAGAGTTTTGGTACTGGCACTGCCGCCGTTATCGCTCCTGTCGGTGAACTCTGTTACCACGATACCCGTATACAGATCAACGGCGGGGTCACCGGCGAATTATCCAGACGCCTGTATGACGAACTGCAGGCCATCCAGTTCGGCTACCGGGACGACCCCTACAAATGGCGGGTCAGGGTAGGGTAAAGAACGTTCCAGTTGTCCTTCCTCCTAGCATGTTCTTTTTATTTCAAAGGGTTGGGTGAATTAATTTTTCGTCCAGCCCTCCCTTGATTTTTCAAAAACCGGCACTATTGTTTTGCGCAGTTTGAAGACTGAAGCTTCGTTTTCGTCCAGCAATGTAGTTTGGGACGACCGTTG
>SKJK01000248.1 GCA_007121995.1 Desulfobulbaceae bacterium | reverse complement strand
TATGGTCGAGGTGGGATGCGAAACCGATTTTGTCGCCAAAACCGACGACTTCAAGGCCTTTGCCAAAGCTGTTGCCATGCACATTGCTGCAATGAGTCCGGTCGCTGTCTGCAGGGAAGAAGTCCCCGCTGAAATTCTTCAGCGGGAGAAGGACATCTATAGCAACCAAGCTCTTGAATCCGGTAAACCACAGCAGATCGTTGAAAAAATGGTTGGCGGCAAGATTGAGAAATATCTCGGTGAAGTCTGTCTCCTTGAACAGAAATATGTCAAGAATCCCGATTTAACTGTGCAAGATCTACTCAACGAATTAGTAGCAAAGATGGGAGAGAATATTTCGATTAAGAAATTTGTCCGGTTCCAGATTGGTTGAGTATGGCTCATCAACCCAGCATAGTACTCCGGAGACTGTTGCATGAAGTTTAAAAGGGTGCTCTTGAAGATCAGCGGTGAAGCGCTGATGGGAAGCGGGACTTATGGTATCAGCACCGATGTAGTCCGCTATGTCGCTCAGGAGGTTCAGGTGCTGCGAACACTCCAGATCGAATTGGCACTTGTCATCGGCGCCGGCAATATTTTTCGGGGGGTAGCCGGGGCTGCCAGCGGCATGGATCGCAGTTCAGCTGATAATATGGGAATGCTGGCAACGGTAATGAATTCACTTGCTGTTCAAGATGGTCTTCAATCCCTGGGAATCCCCACCAGGGTGATGTCAGCTATCGCTATGCACAATGTCTGTGAACCATATGAACGGATGCGAGCCTTGGAGCATTTGGAAAATAACAGGGTGGTCATTTTTGCAGCCGGCACCGGGAACCCCTATTTTACCACCGACACCGCAGCAGTCCTCCGGGCACTGGAAATTAAAGCAAATGTCATTATGAAAGCTACCCGGGTTGATGGTGTCTATGATTGCGACCCAGAACAGAATGGAAAGGCAGTTCGGTTCACCACGCTCACCTACACCACTATCCTGCGTGAAGACTTGCGCGTCATGGACGCTGCCGGTATTTCCCTTGCCAGGGACAATGACCTGCCCACGCTTGTCTTTAATATGACCATTCCCGGAAACATTGTTAAAGCAGTGCAAGGTGAGGATGTTGGTACGCTGATCACAAACTGAAAAGCCATGGTGGCAATCCTGCAGAGAAGAATCGGCCATAGGGTTGCGGGAAGATGTATTCCGTTGCCCTGCCACGGGAAGTCAACTTTTGCGAGGGTGATATGACAAACACTATCATAGAGCAATTGAGAGAGAAAATGGAATCAAGTGTAGAAGCACTGAAACGGGAACTGGTGAAAATCAGAACCGGCAGAGCTTCTCTGTCACTCCTGGATGGTATTAAAGTCAAGGCCTATGGATCTCTGCTACCTGTGGATCAGGTTGGGGCTCTGACTGTACCGGAAAACAATTTGATCGTAATAAAACCCTGGGATCCACAGTTGCTGCCAGCCATTGAAAAAGCTATTTTAGCCTCCGATCTTGGCTTGACCCCCAGTAGTGACGGTAATGTTATCCGTCTCACCATACCTCCGCTGACCGGGGATAGGCGGAAAGAATTGGTTAAGCAGGTCAAAAAAACAGGTGAAGAATATAAAGTAGCTCTTCGCGCCGTTCGCAGGGAGGCCAACGATACACTGAAAAAACTCAAAAAAGAGAAAGAAATTTCAGAGGACGAGATGTTCAGCCTGCAGGATAGTGCCCAAAAAGAAACTGATGGTTTTGTCAGTCTGATCGATGAGATCATCAGCGGTAAGGAAAAGGAAGTGATGGAGGTATAACCTCTTGCTTCACAGTGCCAGTGCGAGCAGACGTGGTAGATCCAGAGAAAAACACATCCTTGCCCACCCATGTTGCCATCATCATGGATGGCAACGGCCGGTGGGCTGAGGAACGAAAACGCCCTCGTCTTTTTGGCCATAAAGCTGGAGTTGACTCGGTCCGGGAGATTATCGAAACCGCTCGGTCACTGGGAATTGGATATTTAACTCTGTACGCCTTTTCAACCGAGAACTGGAATCGGCCAGCCCATGAGATTTCCGGGTTGATGGGTTTGCTGCAAAGATACCTGCAGTCTGAATTGAAAACCATGCTGGAAAACAACATCCGCCTCCATTGCCTGGGAGAGCCGGAGAGACTGCCAACGGATGTTCGCAAGACCCTGATGCAGACCATAAACGATACCCGAGCCTGTTCGGGGATGACGCTGAACCTGGCACTGAGTTATGGCGGCCGTAGTGAATTGATTCGTGCAATGCAGTCTATGGCAAAGGAATGCTGTTTAGGCGACCTCGCCAGCGAAGAAATCACCGAAACAACTATCAGCGATCGCCTGTTTACTGCCGGGCAACCAGATCCAGATCTGCTTATTCGTACCGGTGGAGAACGCCGTCTGTCCAACTTTCTCCTCTGGCAACTTTCCTACGCCGAACTGTATTTCACCGATGTTAAATGGCCTGATTTCAGAAAAGACGAATTCTTCAAGGCCCTGGAAACTTACCAAAGCCGTCAACGCCGGTATGGTAGGATTGCTGTCCAGTTGCATGCGGAGTGATCTGTCATGAGCCGTGTGATCCCTGGTGTCCTCATGGCCGGCAGCTGGTTGCTGCTCTTGATGTATGGCTCGCCCATCCTTTTCGGGGTGATCCTGGTTGGCGCTGCGGGTGTGGCATTGCATGAATTTTTTCGGATGAGCCGGCCTTCGCTCGTCGGTTCCTTCCTCGCAGGCACCATAATTTTCAGCCTCCTGCCGGTGTTAGTCGCCTGCACTGGCAGGGGAGACCTTGTTCTTGCCGGGGTTTTTCTCAGCTTGCTGGCAACGTTGTTTTTTGCCCTCAGTCGTTATAATGTTACCGCCGATGTCTTTGGCGATTTAAGCTGTACCGGGTTTGCTATTCTGTATATTTCTCTTTGCATCGCCCATGTGGTGCTGCTCCGGTTTCATGATCATGGTTCCTTCTGGCTGATCTTCCTTACTGCGGTGGTTGCTGGTTCTGATACCGGTGCCTACTATGCCGGCAGAGCCTTTGGAAAACGGAAGCTTTTTCCCCTGATCAGTCCTAAAAAGACCATCGCCGGGGGAGTGGGCGGCTTGTTGGCAGGCCTAACCACCGCGGGCCTGATGTATTTTTTTGCCCCAGCAGATACAGGGCTTTTAGTCCTGTTAGCCTCGGCCGCACTGTTGGTCGTAATTGGCATC
>SKJK01000273.1 GCA_007121995.1 Desulfobulbaceae bacterium | reverse complement strand
CTGGTAGGCCCGCTCCAGGTGCCGCTCCACCTGGTTGTACTCCCGGCTGGCGCTGCTCCAGCTTTCTTGGTCACTGTATAATTCCGGGTCCGCCATCTGGGCCTCGAGTTCCGTTTTGCGGCGTTCGTAGCGCTCGATTTCCTGCTCAGCAGCATCGCTTTTTTTCTTCCAGGGGCCAAGCTTTTTGTTGAGCGCCTGACGCTCCTGGGCCCGCTGCTTGCGCTGGGTTTTTTTATCCGTGCCCTGCCCCTGATCGCCTGCCTCGGCAGGCTTTGGAGCACTCTGGATGCCGGCCGGCCTGGGCACGGTCCCCTCCTGGGCTTCAATCTTGCCTCGCCAATCAAGATAGTCGTCGATATTGCCTTCATGGATGGTGGCCTTGCCGTTGCGGATTTCCAGCACCTTGTTGACAAAGGAATTGACGAAAAAGCGGTTGTGGGAAACCACGATAATGGTGCCCTCGTACTGGGCCATGGCTTCCTGAAGAATTTCCTGGGAACTCATATCCAGATGGTTGGTGGGTTCGTCCAACAACATCAGGTTTGCCGGCCGTACCAGCATTCTGGCCAGGGCCACCCGTGATTTTTCCCCACCGGAGAGCACCCGCACCGGTTTGTCCACCTCATCACCAGTGAAAAGAAACGCCCCAAGCAGAGAACGAACCCGGGTCATGGTCATATCCACGGCAGTGTGGTAGACCGTATCCAGAATGGCCAGATCACCGGCAAGTTCCTGGGCCTGGTGCTGGCCAAAATAGGAGAGGATGACATTATGCCCCGGTTTGATCATCCCCTGATCAGCCGGGATCAGCCCGGCGATGATCTTGAGCAGCGTGGTCTTACCGGCACCATTGACCCCGACCACCGCCAGTTTATCGCCGCGCTGCAGGGAAAAATCGACATCCTCGAACACGGCTTTTCCCTGATACTGTTTGTGCACCCCTTCCAGGGTGAGGACCTCACGGCCGCAGGGAGCAGCGGGGGGAAAGGTGAAATGGATGGTCCGTTCGCTCTCGGAGAGTTCGATCCGCTCAAGTTTTTCCAGCTGCTTGATCCGGCTCTGTACCTGGCGGGATTTGGTGGATTTGGCCCGGAACCGGGTGATGAAGCGTTCCGACTGGCGGATCATGGCCTGCTGGTTGTCATAAGCGGCCCGTTCCAGTTCGAAGCGCTGCGCTTTTTCAGCCAGATAGTGGGAGTAATTGCCCCGATACACAGTGAGTTTGCCCAGGCTCAATTCCCAGGTGATGGCGGTCACCCGGTCGAGAAAAGCCCGATCATGGGAGATAATGACCATGGCCCCCTGGTATTGGAGGAGAAAATCCTCCAGCCAGGTGAGGGAATCAAGATCAAGATGGTTGGTCGGCTCGTCCAGCAGGAGCAGGGCCGGTTTTTTCAGCAACAGCTTGGCCAGCAGCAGGCGCATGATCCAGCCGCCGGAAAAATCTGCCACCGGCCGATCCAGGTCGGCGTTAGCAAAACCAAGACCAAAGAGAACCCGTTCGATCTGGGGCCGGATACGGAAGACATCGCAGCCTTCAAGCGCGTGCTGCAGATCCCCCTGGCGGACCAGCAGGTCATCGATCTCTGGACTGTCCGGATCGCACAGGGCCAACTGCTCGCTGACCTCCTGGAGTTCTTCCTGCTGAGCAAGGACCTCATCAAAGGCCGATTCCGCCTCGGCAAAAAGGCTGCGGCTGCCCAGATCGATGGTCACCTCCTGGGGCAGGTAGGCCACCGAAAACCAAGACGCCCGGCTGACAATGCCGGGATCGACCTCGTGCTGGCCGCACATGATTTTCAGCAGGGTGGATTTGCCGGACCCGTTGACCCCGGCCAGGCCAACCCGGTCACCGGCATGGATCTGGGCCGATATATTGCGAAAAAGATGCTTGTCGCCGTATTGCAGGCTAAGGTCGTTGATGCTGAGCATGAATCGGTGTCAGAGATTGGTTCGAGCACACGGCTACAGGCACCCCATCTTTGCACGGACCAGGTTGCCCGCGGAGAAGGACTCTAGCGGGCAACCGGGTCTGCACAAACCTGGGCAACCTGTGACCGCGTAAATAATAAGAACTTGATAAAGCAAACAGGTGCAACCCACATGATCGGTTACGGTTCGAGCCGCACAGTCCGTCGGGGTTGATCGGGGTCGGTGCGCAGGGTGAAGCGCTCGAGCAGCCCCAACTGTCGCAGCCGTTGGATATTGACGCTCCGCTGGCCCCGGAAGATGGACTGGTCGCGGTCATTGATCACCAGGGAAACCTGCTCCCCGCTCCGGACCCCGGCCAGGACCTGCCGAGTCCGGCCCAGCATGATCCGCGCCTGAACCAGTTCGCCAAAGGCGGGATGATGGGGGCCGGCCACCAGGGCCTCAGTCAGAGAAAGCGTGGGCTGCAGGCCCATCCGTACCATTTGTATCCCCTGCTCGTCAAACCGTTTCTGCACCCAGGCCGCAAGAACAACAGCCCGACCCAGAGAAAGCGGCCGGTATCCTCCCCGGTGGTATAAAGCTTCCAGACCGCTGCCTTGCAGGACCAGGTTGGGATAGAGGCGGACAAAGTCCGGCTGCAGGCGAATCACTTCCCCTACGGTGCGGCGCAGGGTGCCAAATCCATCCCCGGGCAGCCCCAGCATCAGCTGAATCCCCAGCTGCAGACCGCGTGCGCGGATCATATCCACCGCGGCGCAGGTGGCCCCGTGGCCATGGCCCCGGCCCGAACGCCTCAGGACCTGGTCATCGCAGGACTGCACTCCCAGCTCGAGGATGGTGACCCGGTGGCGGAGGAGGCGGTCAAGACCATCGGAGTGAATAAAGTCGGGCCGGGTGGACAAGCGGATCTCACTCACCAGCCCCTTGTCATAAAAAGGCCGTACCGCCCCGAGCAGTTCCTCCTGGTAGTCCGCGGCCAAACCGGTGAAACTGCCACCGTAAAAGGCCACCTGCACCTGGCCCCGGTTGCCCGGTCGACTGCGGGCCAGCCAGGTGGTGATGATTGATCCGACCTCAATGCCGGAGACCTGCCTGCCCCCGACAACAGCTCCAGCCGCAGGGGTGCCGATAACATGCTGATTACAAAACAGGCAGCGATGCGGGCAGCCCAGATGGGAAATGAAGATGGGGATGACCAGGGGCATGACCGACAGCGGGCAGAGCCCTTACTCCTCGTGCTGCTGCAGGAGGAGGTCGAGGGCGACCCGAGCAGCCAGCTGCTCAGCCTCTTTTTTACTG
>SKJK01000352.1 GCA_007121995.1 Desulfobulbaceae bacterium | reverse complement strand
GATTGTACTGGAAAAAATTGAGAATGGTGTTGAGTTCAGCTCTGGTAAACCGCCCGTCGGCCTGGGCAATCTTCACCAGAATGTTGACCAGCAGTCCAACAAAACGGTTGTGCATTTCGGTCTGCGTGGCCTGATACATCGAGACCCGCTGCCGTACGTAATAAGAGAAAGCCCAAAAAGCGAGGAGCAGGAGCAGTGCCCCGCCCAAAGCGGCGAAAAGAAGAAAACCGAGAAAGCTGGACAGGGCGGGAAAACCGCCGATGACCAGAACCACCATGGCGAGCACCAACAGACAGCCGCCACAACCGGGTTGATTATATTGTTGATAGCGCATGAAAACGAGATGGGGAGGAGAAAGTCAGAGTGCCGGCGCCACTCTGTGCACCGGCCACCTTATTCAGTGTCCATCCAGAAACGGTACTTTCCTCCTGATTCCTCATTGTGCAGTCAAATGTAACCCCAGGATGATCACTGGAACATGCCTTGGGTTACCTTCGCCAGCACTTCTCGGTTCAGAGCAAAATATCTCGTTTGTGGATAAACACTCTTTATGCCCTATGATCGAACAGGGCGTCAACAAATTCACGGGCGTCAAAATCACGCAGATCGTCGATTTGTTCACCGATGCCGATGAAACGCACCGGAATCTTGACCTCGCGACAGACATTGGCGATAATACCACCCTTGGCGGTGCCGTCGAGCTTGGTCAGGGCCAGGCCGCTGACCCCCACAGCTTCGTGAAAAAGTCTGGCCTGAGAAACACCGTTTTGTCCAGTGGTGGCATCCAGCACCAGCATGACTTCGTGGGGTGCCCCGGCCAATTTCTTACCGATAACCCGTTTGATTTTTTTCAGCTCCTCCATCAGATTGACGCTGGTATGGAGGCGACCGGCAGTATCCATGATAATGACGTCATGATTATGGGCACAGCCGTACTCAAGACTGTCAAAAGCCACCGAGGAGGGGTCGTCACCAGGTTGACGGGCAAACACCTCGACCCCGACCCGTTCTCCCCAGATCTTGAGCTGATTGATGGCCGCAGCCCGAAAGGTATCGCCAGCCACCAGGAGGACCGATTGGCCGGAGCGAGTGAACTTGGCCGCCATTTTGCCGATGGTGGTGGTCTTGCCGACACCATTGACCCCGACCACCATAATGACAAAGGGACCCTCGTCCGGCATAACCAACTCAGCAGGCTGGTCTGCCGCCTCTATATAGGTCAGCAACTGATCGCGGAGAATGGTCTTCAACGCCTGAGGATCACTCAATTGATCACGCTTCACCCTGTTACGGGCCTTGTCGAGGAGCTCCATGGTTGTCGCCACCCCGAGATCAGCGGTGATCAGAATCTCCTCCAACTGATCAAACAGATCCTGATCAATCTCTTTTTTACCCAGAAAGAGCTGATCAAGGCGGAAGACCAGCGCATCCCTGGTTTTACCTAGTCGTTCCTGCAGGCGCTGAAACATGGACTTGGTTATCACCGCCGGCTCCTCGGAAACAGTTGGCGTCAAATCCGCTGCCACCTCGGCCTCAGGGACTGTCGAAGGTTGCTCAGATGCATCTTCGCTGCCGGTTTCCCTGTGCAGTTCAGCGTCCTGTGCTTCTTCTCCCAGGCCTGACGACTCCATGGCTGTCGCCTCATCGGCTGCTTCAATCTGGGAATCGGGGAGAGGAGCCAAACCATCATCAACCAATGGTTTTTCTTTTGCCACCACAATCTCGGCGGCGGCTTCGATCACCTCGCTGCCAGTATCCTCCTGGACGACTTCGGCCGATGCCTTTTCCAAGTCAAAGGAGTCAATCGGTTCCGCCACCTTCTCAGGGGCAGTGTCCGGAAGTGACGCAACAGTATCGGCATCGGTTTTCACACCCTCTTCAAGCCGTTCAGCCGTATCCTCCCCGTTTTCTACCGGTTCCGGTGCAGATGCTTCTTCTGCCTGTTTACCGAATTTTTTCTTGAACCAGCCCAGCATCAGCCCTTTGCCTCGTCTTGTTTCATGGCGATCTTGAGGACCTCATGGATGGTATGGGGATAGTGAAAAGTGACGCCCTCACGGATATCCTCCGGGATCTCCAGCACGTCCTTCTCATTGAGTACCGGCAGGATCAATTCCCGAATACCGGCCCGAAGAGCGGCCACCACCTTCTCACCGATGCCGCCCACCGGCAGGACATCGCCACGCAGGGTGATTTCACCGGTCATGGCCACATCCTGGCGAACCGATTTCCCAAGGATTACCGACACCAATGAGGAGACCATGGCCACGCCGGCCGAGGGACCATCTTTGGGAATGGCCCCCTCGGGCACATGCACATGCAGGTCAATGCCGGCAAAGGCCTCTTCATCAATTCCCAGCTCCTTGGCATGGGATCTGATAAAGGTCAGGGCGGCAGTGGCGGATTCTTTCATGACCTCACCGAGTTTACCGGTGAGGGTCAGCCCACCCTTGCCCTTCATACTCGAGGTCTCGATGAAAAGAATCTGGCCACCCACCGGTGTCCAGGCCAGCCCGGTGGCCAACCCCGGCCCCCAGCTTCGGGTCTTCATTTCCGGATAATAACGTTGCGGGCCCAGAAAATCGTACAATTTCTCCGGAGTGACCACGGTTTTCTCAGTTCGCCCTCGGGCGATCTCAGCGGCAACGCCCCGGCAGATGGCGGCGATTTCCCGCTCAAGGTTGCGGACTCCGGCTTCCCGGGTATACGCGGAGATCAATGCGTCGATGGTGGCCTCGGGGATCTCGAGGTCGTCGGAATGCAAGGCATGGGCCTCCATCTGCTTGCTCAGGAGATGACGAACAGCAATGGCCACTTTTTCGTTTTGTGTATAACCGGAAAGCTCCACCACTTCCATGCGGTCACGCAATGGACCGGGAATGGTATCGAGAACATTGGCCGTAGCAATGAACATCACTTTGGAAAGATCGAACTCAATGTCCAGATAGTGATCCGTGAAGGTCGCATTCTGCTCAGGATCCAAAACCTCGAGCAAGGCCGAGGATGGATCTCCGCGGAAATCATTGCCCAGTTTATCGACTTCATCGAGCAAAAAAACCGGGTTGTTGGCCTCGGCCCGTTTCAGGCTGACGATGATGCGACCAGCCCGGGTCGGAGCGTTGACCCGCACGACGACGTCGAGGTTGCCGGGCGGGTCCTGCTCGATCCGCTCGGGACGCTCTCGTCCGAGGCCGGGGCCGAGGGTGGAGCGGCGCGGCTGACCAGGCCACCCG
>SKJK01000161.1 GCA_007121995.1 Desulfobulbaceae bacterium | reverse complement strand
TTGATCGATCCTGGTCAATGGCCCCCATGCGACAGATGGTCTGGCAGTGTCTGCAGGTGCCGCAATCCTCTGAACCACCGGCAAGGTGCAGAGGTGCAAAACGGGAGCACAGAGCCAGCAGCGTCCCCAGGGGGCAGAGCTTCCGACAGAAATATCGGCTGTGCAGCCAGCTGAGGCCAAGCACTGCCAGGAGAAGCAGCAGGGAAAATACCGACAGGGTGTAGACCTTGGCGGTAAATGGCAGGATATGCTGCCTGAGCACCCCATAGACCGGTTCGGTGACGGCGTTGACCCAGCCGGGTGCAGATTGATAGGTCCAGGTGAACAGGGTCGTGGCCGCATGGTCCATGGCCGGATGCACCGCAAAGGTAAGACCGCGGACCAGCAGAGATAAGGGGTCAAGATATCCGGCCAGGGGCAGACCGAAGAAGGCGGCGGCAAGGATAAAAAAAAGCAGATAATATTTCCCTCTTCGCCAACCCGGCTGGGGATGACCGCCGGTGGGGCCGAACAAGGGCCGGACAGCGTCGATCAAGGTCCCCAGCGGACAGACCCAGCCACAGAAAAACCGTCCGAAGATCAAGATCAGGAGCAGGGTAATCAGTGCCGGAAGCATGAGCATGACCACGGTTTTGGCGGCCAGCATGGCTGCAGCAGCAAGGAGAGGATCGATACGGAAAAAGAGATTGACGGCCCAGGTCAGTTCATCGGCCCCACTGTAATCGGTTTTGATAAAGAGAAAGAGAAAAAGGAGCAGAAACAGGGCCTGACTGATCCTTCTCCAGGTGGATTTTGTGAGGAACCGAACCGGGCGGGGCATCAGGCCTCCACAATCCGGATCTTACCAAGGTCCATTTCACCCAGGCCCATGGCATGGGCCGCCACGGTGGACTCCACCGCATCGGGTGGCAGGTCGAACAGGGTGGTGGCATAGGCGTCGGCTGCCACCGGGTCCGCGGAAGCAATCAGGGTATCCAGCCGGCGGACGTCATTGAGGCTGCCTCCCTGGGGGCCATTGCGCAGGAGGATGCGGGTGGCGTCGATAACGGTGAGTTTGGGGCGGATAACCGTGGCCAGGTCCGCCAGTTTCTGGGCCAGGTCAAAGTGGAGCCTGCCCCGGTTGCCGCCGATGGCCCCCATGCTGTTTTTCAGTCCCAGGGTAAGGCGGGAGAGACCGTGGTGCTTGGCCACCGGTACGTTGATATAACAGTCACAATCCAGGGCATCCCGATACAGTTCCCAGCGGGTGAGGCTTTGCCCTTTGGTGATGTCCACCGGCACGAATTTACGCTGATCCACGTGTTCGATCACCGCTCTGCGGTCATTGATGGCGCGAACAGCCTGTTCAATGCCGCTGTTGGCATAGCAGCGCCGCTGCTCGTTGCAGGTACGATCAAAGACCAGCACCCGTTGCGCGCCGGCTTCCAAGGCCTGGTGCACCAGGGCTTGGACCACCAACGGATGGGTGTTGGCCGCCTGTTCCGGGCTGCGGTCCCAGGCGATGTTCGGCTTGACCACTACCTTGTCTCCCGGTCGAACGAAGTGGGCCATGCCGCCCAGAGGCTCCAGCACCCGGGTCACCAGGGTTGCATACTCCTCGCCCTTGGCGATGCTGAGCAGGGGAGGTTGCTGTTCCGCGGCCAGGGCTTCAGGGCGGATGGTGAACCGAGGGGTAACCAGGGCGATGCCGGCTGACCAGAGAACTATATCGCGGATGAATTGACGTCTGTCCATGGGGCCTCCTGAGGTTGATGCTGTCAGGCCAGGAGTGGCGAAGCATGTGGATGGGTCGGATAATGCAGCGTATTGAGAATCATACCCGTTCAGGAGCGGTGGAGCAATGATTTCTCCTTTTTCTCTACCTCAGTTCATGCAATGGCGGTCATTGGGCCGAAAAAACAAGGGGGGCGGAACATGAAGGCAGGATTGGGACACAGCTCGGAACCAACCAACATCGAGGCCGAACTGCATAAATACCGAAATCATTTCGAATGTTCTCCGGTCGGCCTGGGAACCCTTGACCGGACCGGCATGTTCCGGGAAGCCAATCCGGCCATGGCCGCTTTGCTGGGTCTTGATTGCGACCGATTGCTCAATCTTCGCCTGGCCGGATTGGTGACCAAGACCTCCCGGCCTGGTTTGGAATTGTTTCTTGAACGCGTCTTCTCCGCGGGAATCAAAGCCACCGGCGAAGTGCATGTGCCTGATGGTCATGGGGGCGGTCGTCATTTGTACCTCGAAGGGGTTGTCTGTGCAGCAGGCTCGGACCTCAATACCTGCCGGCTGGCGGCCATGGATGTCACCGATTCCCGCCAATCCTGCCTCGAACTGGAACACTATCGCAGTCATCTCGAAGCGCTGGTGCGCCAACACACTTCCAGACTGGAGGACGCCAACCAGCGACTTCTTGAACAGACCGAGAACCTGGCTTCGGTGTATCAGGCCCTGGACAGTATCGGCCTGATCGTCTGTGACCTGGGACAGCAGACCGGTCGCATCAATACGTTCAGTGCCGGCGCGGAAAAACTGTTCGGCTACCGGTTGGAGGAGGTCCTCGGACAATCCATTGAACTGATATATCCCTCCGAAAAACGGTGCCATGTTGCCGATCTGGCCAGGCGGCTCTGTCAGGGACAGATGGTGCAGTCCTTTGATATGACTTTGGTCCGCAAATCCGGGGAATGTTTTCCCGCTGTGGTCTCGGTGCATCCTTTTGCCCATCGTGGCGGTCAGTTCACCAAGGCGGTGGGAGTGTTTCGCGACATCTCCGAGCTGATCAGCATCCAGGCCGAACTTAAGGCGGTCAACGACCAGTTGGAGCAGCGGGTCGAGGAACGAACCCTGGAATTGCAGGAAACCCAGAAACAATATCTGCATGCGGAAAAACTGGCCGCCATCGGCAAACTGTCTGCATCCATAGCCCATGAATTCAACAATCCCCTCCAGGGAATTTTTTCGATTCTCAAGGGCTTGCAAAAACGGGCCGTACTGGAAGAAGAAGACCGGCAGTTGCTGGATGCGGCCATTACCGAGGGTGACCGGGTCAAAGAGCTGATTCGGAGTCTGCAGGAGTTCAACCGGCCGTCCTCGGGCCGAATGGTAATTATGGACGTGCACCAGTCACTCAATTCCATTCTGCTGCTCCATAAAAGCGATTTCAAGGGGAAGCGGATTTCCGTGGTGCTTGACTATGCTGAGCATCTGCCGCAGGTCCTGGCGGTTCCTGACCAGATCAAACAGGTTTTT
>SKJK01000201.1 GCA_007121995.1 Desulfobulbaceae bacterium | reverse complement strand
TGACCTGCGGATCAGGTGCAGGGAGCACCAGCTCCATGGTCTTGGCCCCCATTGCGGCCATGTTCTCGGCAATCATCACCGCCTGATGCGCATTGATACCAGGATAGATGGTGGTGCGGATACTGACCTCCACCCCAGCTGTTGCCATGGTTTGGACGGTTTTGGGCTGTGCCGTAATGAGTTGCGCCGCTGCTTTGGCCAAGGGAAGGTTTTTTGTCCCTGGACGTATCCAGACATAAAGTTGCTCCGCGGTGGCAGGTTCAGTGGTCTCGACCTCCAGAGTCACTCGATCCAACCCGGCAGCAGCCAATTCGGCAGCATGATTTTCACCATCAAGCCCCAGAGTGGTCAATCCAAGACGTAGCGCGGGACGCTGCTTTTTCAGTAGGGCGATCGTCCTCAGTGTCGTGGCCATGGATGCCAGGGGATCACCTGGCCCCTCCAGGTCAACGCTTGCGATTCCAGGATGGAGTTCAAGTTCACGAAGCGCTTCAACCGGAGACAAAGCGTAGACGGTTGTTTTTTCCGGAGCATGGCGCAGACGACGAACCACCCGTGGTGCCACCGGCAATTTGAGCGTCTTGGCAGCGCTATCAGTCCCCCGAAAAGCAAATCCCGATGCACTGGTAATGGGTATAACAGTCATAACAGTGTCCCCATGTTCCCCTTACATAAAATTCGCTGCCATGCGGGAGTTCACCACACCCGCCGGCAGACTGTTTGTTCAGAGAACAAGTTCAAATGTTTGTTCCGGGTCGTCCCGGTCCTTACGGTCAAGGAGGGCATTGAGCACCTTTTCCAGAAAATACAGACCACCTTTGTAACCCACCGTGGGAAAATACTGATGCCCCTGCCGGTCGAGAATGGGGAAGCCCCAGCGGATAAAGGGGAGGTCTTCGTCACGGGCGATATATTTGCCGTAGGTGTTGCCGATGAGCAGGTCCACAGGATCGTTTTTGATCCACTGATGGAGCAGGAACATATCGCCCCGTGCACGCACATTGACTGTCACCGGCAGGTCTTTGGTCAACTCACTGATCCGTTTTTCAAAACGCTTACCCGGAGTGCCGGTGACGATATGTACGGGCCACATGTCAATGGAAACCAGAAATTCGGTCATGGCGAGCAACTGATCGGGGTCACCAAACAAAGCGACTTTTTTCTGATAGAAATACTGATGCATATCCGAAATCAGATCCACCAACTGACCACGCTCGCTGGCTATTTCCTCCGGAACCACGGTACCGCTGACAATGCGCAGGGCATCTATGAACCGGTCGGTGGCCTTGATGCCGAAGGGCATGTCCAGGATACGACAGGGTACCTTGTACTTGGTATCAAGCAGACGGGCGGCATCGGCGGAACACCATTCGCCCAGCGCCAGAGTGCCGATTGCATCACCGCAACCCTGTAATTCGGTCACTGTTACGCCACCCTTGGGAAACATGTGGTATTCTCCGGACAAGGGACCATTGAGAATGCCGGAGGTGTCAGGAAAAAGGGTGATATCGGCACCGACCAGACGCGCAAGCCGTTTAATCTCCTCCATGTCCGAGGGCTCGACCCAACCGGGGATGATGTTGACCTTGCCGTTCTTTTTGCCTGTTGGCGCGGCCAGATCAGCCATTGCCTTGACCATGTTGGCAAATCCGGTCACATGGGACCCAACGTAACTCGGCGTTGCCGCGCCGATCAGGGTTTTCCCCGGGGGCACAGTGCCTTCATTGCGTGCCTTGGCAAATATCTGGGGAAGATCATCACCAATCGTTTCCGACAAACACGTCGTATGGACAGCGATCACCTCCGGATTATACACGGTGAAAATATTGTTGATGGCCTGCAGCAGGTTGGCCTGACCACCAAACACCGACGACCCCTCGGTGAACGAACTGGTGGCTGCAGGAACAGGTTCCTTGTAGTGCCGGGTCAAGGCACTGCGATGATAAGCACAGCAACCCTGGTATCCATGGCTGTGGGGAAGGCAGCCATGGATACCCAGAGCCGCGTACATGGCGCCGATGGGCTGGCAGGTCTTGGCCGGATTGATGGTTACAGCACTGCGCTCATTAATTTCCTTGGGAGTATGTCGAAGTAGCATTGTTCTGCCCTCTTGGTTGATGCGTTATTCCCACACATAGGTGGCGGAGAGTTCCGGACTTTCCTGCCAGGGCGCTTTCATATAGCCCCAGACTTTACTGTTGACCAGGCGATCGATTTCCTTGTAGAAATTGATCGCTCCCCGGAACCCGGCGTATGGCCCGCCAGAATCATAACTGTGCAGTTGTTTCATGGGGATGCCCAGTTTCTGGATCGAATATTTTTCCTTGATGCCAGCGCAGAAAATATCAGGTTTCATCAGCTCCACCAGCTTTTCCGCCTCATACTGATTCAGATCATCAATGACCAGGGTACCGGCTTCCATATCGGGAAGAATCCCGCTGTATTCCTTGAACTTGAACCCCTTGGTTTCCAGCTCCTGCAACTCGGGATCCGTTTTGCGCGGCTTATAACGATCCGGATCCGGCTCCACTTCTATTTCCTCGATATTACGGCTGTCAGCATCTACCTTGAGAAATGGTATGACCTGTCGCCCTTCATAGTCGTCGCGATGGGCAAACTCATACCCAGCGGACAAGGTCTTCATGCCCATCTCTGTGAAGAGATCCTGGTAGTGATGAGCCCTGGATCCACCAACAAACAGCATGGCTGTCTTGCCCTGGGTGCGGGGCAGCACCTCTGCTCGCACCGCTTCGACCTGAGGCATCTCTTCGGCAATAACCGCCTCGACCCGGTCAATCAGCGTCTGATCACCGAAATACTCGGCGATCTTACGCAGGGATTTGGCGGTTGACTGGGCACCGATGAAATTGACCTTGACCCAGGGGATACCGAATTTCGTTTCCAGCATATCGGCTACATAGTTGATGGAGCGATGGCACATGACACAGTTGAGATCCGCGGTATGGGCCGAAGCGAACTGGTCATAGGTCGAGTTGCCGGAAAAGGTGGAAATGGTTGTGATGCCGCATTTTTCCAGAATTCGATCAATTTCGAAACCATCGCCACCAATGTTGTATTCTCCCAGCAGATTGATTTTATATGTTCCTGGTTTTTCCTCGTCGTTTTCACCGACCATATGGGTGAACACCTGATTGTTGGCGATATGGTGACCGGCTGATTGAGAAACGCCCTTGTACCCTTCGCAACTGAAGGCAAACACATTACAGTCGCCCAGTTTTTCCTTCATATT
>SKJK01000223.1 GCA_007121995.1 Desulfobulbaceae bacterium | reverse complement strand
GGGCCGGTACCTGCCGGCCACATGGAAGCTGGTATGGAGGGAATGCCCCTGCAGGGCCTGGTGCTGGAAACCATGAACACCTCCGGTTATACCTATATGCATCTGGAAACGGCTCAAGGCAGGATTTGGGCGGCCATTCCTGAAGATATCGTCCGCAAAGGAGAAGAGGTCATCGTCGGCCCGGGCATGATCATGCGCCATTTTGAATCAAAAACCCTGGGCCGTGCCTTTGATACCATTCTTTTCTCATCTGGAATTGACCGCGAGGCCATGGAGTTTTCCACCACCCCAGCCGCTCCCCCCGACAACGAGCTACAACAGAACTTCAGTTTTGCTGAAGCTCTGCAGGCGGAAAGAACCGGAGGTATACCGGTTACGGTGCCACCGGTTGGTGAGGGTGCGCTCGTGGGAGAATCTCCCGGCAGTACTGGGGCCATTGTCCCTGCCGCCAATGTTCAGATCGAGAAAGCATCCGGCGAGAATAGCTTTACGGTGGGTGAATGCTTTGCACAGGCAGCAGCGCTGAATGAGACCACGGTCCGGGTCCGGGGCAAGGTCGTAAAGATTTCCCGCATGATCATGGGAAAAAACTGGCTCCATATCCAGGATGGCACCGGTAACCCCATCCACAACCACCATGACCTTGTTGTCACCACCCTTGACGATCCCGGTGAGGGGAGTATTGTCACCGTTGAAGGCGTCCTGAAAGCCAATCGCGACTTTGGTGCAGGATACAGGTATGACGCCATTATTGAAGATGCCAGCATCGAACAATAGATCTGGCTCGCCCTATGTCCGTCTATAAAATACACCCGACTGAAATCGGCTTTGATTTCGACGGTGTTATCGCCGACACAGTCGAGGCCTTTCTCCGCATTGCCTGTGAACAGTATGAACACTGTGGTCTCCGGCCAGAAGATATCACTGATTTTTCGGTGGAAGAATGTTTATCCTTGGGTACAGGGATTGTCGAGACTATCTTCTCCACAATTCTTCATGACTCGGTGAGCACTGGTTTGCTGCCGATGCCCGGGGCACCGGCAGTTCTTGAAGCCCTGACCCAACAGGCAGGAGTAACTATCATTACAGCACGGCCGCACGCTGCGCCCGTGCATGATTGGTTGTAAACAGCGTTACCGGCACCGGTGTGGCAGCGAATCAAGGTGGTGGCCATGGGCGATCACAACGACAAGGCCAGATACATCAAAATGTCCGGTCTCTCCACCTTTGTCGATGACCGGGCAGAAACCTGCCAGCAACTTCATGAAGCGGGTATCCGTTCCATTGTCTTTTCCCAGCCTTGGAACCGGAACCGGCACAAATTGCCCACGGTGCGGGACTGGGAAGATATCCGCGCCCTCTGCTTCTAACCTGGATCCATGAGCGGCGGGTGAAAGCCTCGAATGAAAAATGCCGCCTCAACATAATTACAAACAAATATATCCAAAACAAGAACCCAGCCGTCACGGATTCAGGTCTGATCCAGGCTTTCCTTTGGAGTATATCCCATGTCCCATCCCACCAGCGATGACCTGCGGCACCGTTTAAGAAATCCAACCCCTACGGTAGATATCATTATCGAAACAGAAGGCGGGATCGTGCTGATCGAACGAAAAAACCCGCCACACGGGTGGGCCCTGCCCGGCGGTTTTGTCGATTACGGCGAATCCTTTGAGCAGGCAGCCCGGCGTGAAGCCGTCGAAGAAACCGGCCTTACGGTCACCCTGTTGCTCCAGTTCCACACCTACTCTGATCCAGATCGTGATCCCCGCCAGCACACGGCATCCACCGTCTATATAGCCTCGGCAACCGGACAACCAACGGCCGGAGATGATGCCGGGCGGGCAGTGATCTTTCATGGTGACAACATGCCGCCGCTGGCCTTTGACCACGCCCGTATTCTCCGGGATTATTTTGTCTTTAAGGCAACCGGCAAACTGCCCCTGCTCCTCCCGGCGTCCAGTTGAACAGCAGCAAGCGATCACAGGCACGCCATCTTTGCACGGACGCGGCTGCATGCATAGTGGGGCTATAGCGGGCAGCCAGGTCTGCACAAATCTGGCGCACCTGTGCCCGCTTACAGTGCAGGAGCGTGAAAAACCACGCAGTTACAAACCCCGTGATCGGATACGAACATCATCCTGAATCCGTGACGGCTGGGCGCTTATTTTGGGTCTATTTTACTGTAATCAGGTTTATCACCGATCCAGGTACATGACATGAAAACATTTGAAAACTACTGGCCGGTCTCCTCAATCTGCAGAGCGCCGACATTGACACCCCGGGGGCGGCCAACCGGTCTTTCCACGGCGGAAGTACCGGATGCGGTCGAATCAAGGGACGTTTCTACTTCGATCTTTGCGTTGCCCGTGGTGGTCGTGGCCGCTGGGGGTACGGCCAACGGCCTGATCAGGATCATGTGGTCACCCTCTTCCTGCATCATCGGCACAGGTGTCGATATGCCGCGCAACAGTAAAAAAAGGCTTGTCAGAACAACAATAGAAAAGATACCAACACCCACCGCAATCAGCCGGACCGGTGACAGCCGATAGCTCGCAAATGGAGAAGAAACAGCGACCGGCTCATGTTTCTCCTCGTCCTGATCAACTTTCGCTCGTGGCTTGGCAGGTTTCGAATCCGGTTTTGATTCCGGTGGCACAGTCCGCCCGGTTATCCTGGCAACAAGGGGCTCAGCACCTGCCAGTTTGGCCCGTTCTACACGCAGACCTGGGACATCAATGGCGATCTGTTCAATATCCCGGTACACAGAATCGGCCATTGTCCGGTGCCCCGATTCCGCATGCTCCCTGGCTTGCTGCCGCAGCTTCTCCACCCGGGCCACCAGGTTATCCAGTTGCTGCTGCAACGCAGTTTTTTCTTGAGGATCGATGTCGGCTCCGAGTTGTCGACACAGAAACCTGGCTTCGAAAATTCGTTTCTCTATGATCCTGGAACGAATCAAGGCGGTGGGGTTTTTCACGGATAGGAACGGGTTGCGGTGCATAGCGGCAGGCATCAGCAATGGATGGTCATGAAGAGAGTCATGCAGTCTTTTGCCAGTTCCCGATAAACGTTTATCAAAAAATAACCGGCTCTCAATTCCGGCCGGTACTGGCAGCAGGTACCAGGAGGGCAAGGGCAGAGCCTGGGATCAGAAAAGAGCTTTGAGGATGACATAGGTCGCCAGTCCCGCGCCTGCGGAACCATAGAGCAGCAATCAGGGCAGACACTCTCCTTTTGACCACCTGAGCAATATCGTCAG
>SKJK01000236.1 GCA_007121995.1 Desulfobulbaceae bacterium | reverse complement strand
TGGGCACGTGCTACCCGCCTCTCTTCTCGTGTTTATTTAGTGTCCATCCGGAAACTTGACTTTTTGTTGTCCCGTGACGTTTGTTCTTTGTATGAAAGGTCTATACCTGGGGTGAAATTCGCAAGTGTGTTTCAATTAAGAACAAAACATCTCGTTTCAGGAAGGATGGTTATCAGGTTGAAGAAAAGGTTCTGAGTCTTATTGCCAAGCAGGTGCCTGGCCGTAGACCTTTGTTCTATCAGCGGATCAGAGCGGTACCGATGACGAGTCGATGAATCTCGCTGGTTCCCTCGTATATTTCGGTGATTTTAGCGTCACGCATCATACGTTCAACCGGAAATTCGCGGGTGTAGCCATACCCTCCGTGGAGTTGAACGGCCTGGGTTGTGACCCGCATGGAGGTTTCACTGGCATACAGCTTAGCCATGGCTGCTTCATGTGAATAAGAAAGCCCGGCACTTGCTCGGTACGCGGCGTTGTAGACGAGCAGTCGGGACGCTTCGATCTGGGTGGCCATGTCAGCCAGCTGAAAATGCACCCCCTGGAACGAGGCGACTGGCCTATTGAACTGTTCGCGTTCCTTGGTGTAGGCAATGGCAGCATCAAGTGCCCCTTGGGCAATTCCGAGGGCCTGGGCGGCAATACCGATACGACCGCCATCCAGGGTCTTCATGGCAACTTTAAACCCTTGTCCTTCCTGGCCCAGCAGGTTGGCGGCCGGGATGCGGCAGTTTTCAAACACCAGTTCCATGGTGGGAGATGATCTGATGCCCATTTTTGCTTCTTTTTTGCCAAAAGAAAACCCTGGGGTTCCTTTCTCGACGATATAGGCGCTGATGCCGCGGTGTTTTTCTGCTGACTTGTCGCTGCGGGCGAGGACAACATAGGTTTCCGCATCACCGCCATTGGTGATGAAGATCTTAGATCCGTTCAGGATCCATTCATCACCGTCCCGGGTGGCGGTGGTTTTGGTTCCACCTGCATCAGAACCTGCCGACGGTTCGGTGAGACCGAAGGCGCCCATTTTTTCTCCTGTTGCCAGGGGGGTAAGAAAGGTCTTTTTCTGTTCCTCGGTACCGAACAGGAATATCGGATTGGCACAGAGGGAGAGATGGGCGGAAAGGGTTACGCCAGTGGAACCGCAGACCCTGGACAATTCTTCGACAGCAATGGCGTAGCTGATATAATCGGCTCCAGCGCCTCCGTATTCTTCAGGGAAAACGATTCCAGTCAGGCCCAGTTCCCCCAACCGGTCAAACATCAATGCCCGGTCAAAGCGTTCTTCTTCGTCACGGCTGCCGGCGGATGGAGCCACTTCTGTTTCAGCAAAACTTCTGACCATTTCTCGAATGAGGTTTTGCTCTTCGGTCAACTCGAAATTCATGTGTAGTACTCCCTCAGTAAGGTTTTCTTTTCAGCAAAGGCCTTAGATCGGCCGGCGCCGAGGATGTTTGAACGTACTGTGTATGCAGATGGATTGTACTTGCCCGTGCTTTTTAGTGGTGTAACGTTTGATTAAGGTAATCCCTGAATCCGTGACGGCTGGAGTCTTGTTTAAAGCACATTTTATTGTAAATAGGTTAAAAATGCGGCGATTTTCTTTGCAATATGTCGTCACCCGCCGCCCTTCGGGACGCTCACGGATCCAGGGTAATCGTCTTACTGTTGATCGCGAATCTGCACCATAACCACTGTGCCGGTGGCGCAGGTTGTTCCAGCTGCGGTGACGGTCAAGTCCACGATAACCTTTCTTCCCTTGAGTTCCTTGACTTTGCCACGGACTTCCAGTTCCGTATTGACCGGGGCTGGAGCAAGAAAATCAACCTTGAGTGATGCGGTGACAAAGCGAGATATAGGCTTGCCGTCTTCCTTGGCCTTGGCCGCTGCAGCAGTTCCTGCTCCGTGACAATCTATAAGAGAAGCGATGATACCGCCATAGAGAAATCCAGGAAATCCTCCTGTGTATTTGGGGTTGGGGGTATGACGGCAGACGGTTTCCTCACCGTCCCAATAACTTTTAAGGTGATGTCCTTCTGGATTGAGTCGGCCACAGCCGTAACAGTGTGCATAGTCATCGGGATAATGGTCTTGAAAAGCCATTTCATTCATATCCTTCTTCTCCGCTGTAGTGTATCTGTTGCGCCGGGCCGGTTTATGATTCGGTACGGACAGTTATTCGTAGGTATAAAAGCCTCGGCCGGACTTGCGACCCAACCAGCCGGCTTCAACATATTGGCGCAGCAACGGGCAGGGACGGTATTTTGGATCGCCAAGGCCCTCATGCAGTGTGTTCATGATCGCCAGGCAGGTATCGAGACCGATGAGATCAGCCAAGGCCAACGGTCCCATGGGGTGATTCATGCCCAGTTTCATGACCGTATCGATATCTTCGCGTTCACCGACCCCGTGGTAAAGACAAAAGATTGCCTCGTTGATCATGGGCAGCAGGATTCGGTTGGCAATGAATCCAGGGTAGTCATTGGCGCGGGCAGGGGTTTTCCCCATCTGCTTGGTCAGAGCAAGAGTGGTTTCCAGGGTCTCGGGGGCGGTTGCCAAGCCGCAAATGACCTCTACCAGTTGCATCACTGGAACCGGATTCATGAAATGCATACCAATCACTTTCTCCGGTCGTTTGGTATGGGCGGCAATGCGACCGATGGGAATGGAGGAGGTGTTGGAGGCGAGAATGACGTGCGGGGCACAGATTTCGTCGAGATCCTGGAAGATTTTAAATTTAATGTTTTCTTTCTCAGAGGCTGCTTCGACCACGAAATCGGCAGCAGCCATGTCGGATAGTGCGGTGCTGGGGGTTATCCGGGCAAGAATCGCTTTTTTATCGTCGTCAGCCAGTTTGCCTTTATCCACAAGACGTTGCAGATTTTTAGCGATAGTGGTCAGACCACGGTCGACGAACTCTTGTTTGATATCATTCATAATAACCGTCAGTCCGCTTGCCGCGGCAACCTGAGCGATACCGGCGCCCATCTGACCGGCGCCGATGACACCGAATGTTTGTCTTTTCATTGCTGTACTCCCTGAGCCTGTTTTATATTGATCTAGACGATAAGACCGCTTGGCGCCAACGGTTTCGGTTCATGCGCCATTGCCGCGATCACTATATCCTCGCTGCTATTGTTTGCTTTTTGCTCGCTTATTGGCCTCGGGGAGGCTGTTACCTGTTCAGTTTGCCTGTGAAGGCCGGTTTCCGCTTTTCAAGAAAAGCGGTTGTGCCTTCCTGGGCATCGGAATTGGCCAGACACAGGGCGAACATATCA
>SKJK01000018.1 GCA_007121995.1 Desulfobulbaceae bacterium | reverse complement strand
TTACCAGCCTGAATCGTGGCCAGATTGCCGGAGAAAATTTTTTCACCCCCTCCTTCTGGACTGTCAACCTGACTACATTGACCCCATCCAGGGTGTATATTCTTCACCAGGAGACCCTCAATGCCTGGCAGGAACAGTTTCCGGGGCTGCGCACCAAGTTGCATGAATTCTACCTAACCTGCAATAATATCCGCTCCATTCTGGAGAAAAAGGGGTTGGAACGGCGTCGGGACCAGCGCTTCAACTTGTCACGAAAAATTCAGGTGCAACCCATCAATAGCCTCGACGTCCCTATCGGTCGTGGTTTCCGCGCCGAGACCGCTGACATCTCACAGGGAGGTCTTGGTTTTCTCATCCGCATATCCCGCCAGGAAAACGCCCGCCTCCTTTTGGGGAGACGTATGCAGGTGGTTCTTCCCGTGGGCGGGAAAACCAGGTATCTGTACCTCAAAGGCCTGGTTATCGGGGTACAGCCCTTTCATATCCTGGAAAATGATTTTTCCGTGCATTTCAAATTTGACCAACCCATGGATCAGCAGGGTTTACAGACGATTCTGGGCTGACGGAAGCTCGGATTTGGCCCTTGCAAGGGGGGCGCGGTGAGGAACGAACCCCAGCACCAATCTGTGCGTTGTGGCTATTATGCTCTCGTCACCATCCATAACACCTGCAACCTGGAGTTACCATGTCCGATGCTGTTACTACTTTTTACCGTGACCAGTTTCCCCGCGCGGAACTGAAAAATTCTGTTCTTCAGGCCCCTTGCCCATTCTGTTACGGAAAGAGCAGCGGCTCAGCCGGCACTTTGATCGTGTATCTCAATCAGGAGAGTTTTTTCCACGGGTATTTCCGCTGTCTGAACCGCTGCACGGCCGGCGGTTTCCCGCTGCATTTCGCCCGATTACGGGGAATCAGTCTCAAGCTGGCACCAGGATATGATCCGGACCGCGAATATTTCGGCCGCGAGATCGATTATCCTGTACGCAACATCAACCAGGAGATCATCGGTTTTACCGACAAACTCACCACCGAAATCCACGCTTTCTTTGCGCAAGGGAAGGTGTCGGTCCCGGTTCTGGAAGAGATGCGCATCGGCTACAACGGCCGCTATCTGGTCTACCCGTACGTCCAGGCCGATGGCAATTGTTATGCGGCGCATTGTGTCCATCCGGAAAAACCGGAAGACAGCTTCTGGTACGGTGATGAACGCTTTTTCACCGAGCAGTTTCGTATCTTCAACCGCCAGGAAATCGAGCAGTGTGAAAATGGTGCCCTTTTTCTGGTGGAAGGCGAACACAATCTCTTACCGTTGAAACAATTGGGCCTGCCCGTTATTGCCGTCCCTTCGGCCGCCGACCTCGAGCATCTTAATCCCTTGCTCCTCACCTGGATTCACACTGTTTTTCTCTGGGTCAACCACAACGCCGAATCAGAGGCCATGGCCAGGAGCTTTGCCACCAGAACGGGACATAAGGTGCGCATCATCCGGTGGCCGGAAAACACCCCCCGCAACACCTCGTTGCTTGGCTTGCCGGCCGAAACCGAAAGTGACCTGCGCAGGATCGTGTTCACCATGGTTCGCAATGCGCAGGCCTTTTCACCCTTTGCCACTCCAGCCGCTGAATTCCACGCCTTCCACGAACGCCTGGAATTGGAGTCCGGTACGGCCTATTCCGGTTTGACCTGCGGTTTTGCCAAGCTGGATCAAACCCTGGATGGTGTCCACGGCATAAACATCATGGGAGGAAGCCCTAAGGCCGGTAAATCGGCTTTTTTTATCCAGATCGCCTCGGAAATGGCCTTCCGCAAGATCCCGGTGATATATTACGATTTTGAAAACGGCCGACAGAAAATCTATCTTCGTATCCTCAGCCGACTCAGCCGCCTGCAGCCGGACGTGATCCGCCATGCCGCATCTCAGGAGCCTGGAGAACAGGAACGCCTGCATCAGGCCCAGCAGACCCTGCGGACCAGTCTTCACTGGCTGCGGGTCGTCAATGACCGCACACTCTCGCCGGAGACCATGCGCCGTCACATCGATTTTCTTCGCCACGAGACCCGATCGGACTACGCGGTTGTGGTAATTGATAGTCTGCACAAACTGCCGTTCAAGGATATCGGCCAACAACGGAGCGGTATTGACGGCTGGTTACGTCAATTGGAAGCCGTTCGCGATGAACTTGCGGTCAGTTTTCTGGTTATTTCAGAGCTTGAACGGGGAGAGGAAGGCCATTACGACCGACAACCGCATCTCGGTTCCTTCAAGGGATCCGGCGATATCGGCTATTCCGCTGACAATGCCATGGTATTTCTGCCGCAATGGGATCCCTTTGACAACCACCCACCTCAAACCCGGGCCAACGAACTGTGGCTGGTAGCCAGCCGGGAGCACAGTCCGGGCCGCATTGCCTCGTATCGGCTCGATTATCCTTACTGGGGGTTTACTGAAGAGGGGTAAGCAAATGACCCTTCACGATTGGGTCAACGATCGGTGCCAGGCATCGATACCTGCAAGGGCCGCCTCAGCCCGGATCCGGCCACGATCCTTTTTCGGGATTTTTCGCAGCAAAGGGGGAAACAAACCGAAATTAATATTAGAGGGTTGAAATCGTGCAGGATCGGAATCAGTCAAATGGCGAAGCAAGGCACCATGGGCGGTGACGGGCGGCGGCAGGAGAAACGATTTTCCCAGCATATGACGACCAGCGCTGATTCCGGCAACAAGGCCCATGGCCGCTGACTCGATATAGCCCTCGACACCGGACAGTTGACCGGCAAGATAGAGACCTGGCTTGGCCTGCATCTCCAGGCTGGTTGTCAGGACCCGGGGAGCACAGACAAAGGTATTGCGGTGAATGGAGCCAAAACGGAGGAATTCGGCCTGCTCCAGTCCTGGAATAGTGCGGAAGATCCGCTGCTGTTCGCCATAGGTCAGCTTGGTCTGAAAACCCACCAGATTGTACATGGTGCCCTGCCTGTTTTCCGCCCGCAGCTGAACCACGGCATGGGGGAGCTGGCCGGTTTGTGGATGAGCAAGGCCGATCGGTTTCATCGGTCCATAACGCAGGGTTTCCAGGCCCCGCTCGCACATGATTTCGATTGGCAGGCAGCCCTCAAAATACTTAGCATTTTCGAATGGGTGCAAAGGAACAGTCTGGGCGGCACCAAGCATGCTCACAAATTGTTCATACTGATGCTTATCCATGGGGCAGTTGAGATAGTCTCCAGGCCCGGTATCGTCCCAGCGTGATTTGCGATAGATGACCTCCATATCGAGGCTT
>SKJK01000169.1 GCA_007121995.1 Desulfobulbaceae bacterium | reverse complement strand
CGTAATCTGCCTTATTACTGTCATGTCGGCGGGAAAATCCAAGGGGATAAGGTAAGCACAGCATCTTCATTTTGGAGTTCCGGACGGGACGAGTTCCGGGGACAGTATATTTAACATTGATGCCAGCGAACAGGCCGTGCTATTGTTCACGTATGGCAAGAATCGCAAGAGTAGTCGTCCCTGGATCCCCACACCACGTCACCCAGCGGGGAAATCGCCGTCAGGTTTCTGGCAAACAGGAAGGTGTCACGACCTTGACCACAGCCCAGCTCCAAGACCGACCGTGTGCCTTCTTTCCGAAACAAATCAAGAGCGATTTGAGCAAAATTACTTGGTTCTTTTCCAAAGAAGGCGGGGTGTTGGGCGAACACCTCATTCCAATGGAATCTTTGCTCCGGCTTTGATTTAGGTTCAAGCTTCATAATGTCTCTCCGTGTTGCCACAGGGTATTCAATGGCTCTCTCATTCTCGTTCCCCTCCTTTTAGCTCACGAGGTCTTTCCATATCTGCTCAAATTCTTCATTGGTAATTTCGCCTATTGCGTAGCGTTTCTTAAGTATCTCTATTGCGGATCCCGAATCTCGGCTATGAGTATAATGTTTATCGGAATCGCCCTGCCTGCCAAGGTGGCCTAAAACCTCCTCGCCCGAACACGAAGTAGATCATGATTAAAAAGAATGCCCAACATGTTAACAGGCATTATCATGGGGAATACCTAGTACCAGCCGCCACACCAAAAATGTTCCGGACTCATATATTCTATCCTTCCAGCATGTGGCTTTGACTTTCGTAAAGTAAATAATCCGTGTTTCTGTTTAATATTCATAATTTTCGTTTTTGCAGAAAAATATGGCTATTTTTCATATTCTTGACCTGATTTCTGTAAAAATAAATATCGACCTGAAAAAAACAGCCCCCCTCTCGTAGCATTGGGCAAAATAAAAAAAGAGAAGTGTCCCCGGAAATTTGCGTAAGATATGACGTAAAAATATCTTTCCAGGCGATCATAACCTTTGGAATATCAATGGATACCCACAATCAAAACACCGGACAGGAACTTTCTCCTGGTCTTTCCATCATACACTCCAACCATCTGGAAGATTTACGACAGGTGGCCGTGGGCTGGATCAAGACCCATCCCGTACAGGTGCTGGAAAACGAACAGTTCATTGTCCAGAGTAACGGTATGGCCCAATGGATCAAACTGGCCCTGGCCGCAGACGATGGGTGCGGCATCAGCGCGGGAATAGCAATGCAGTTGCCGGGGCATTATGTCTGGAGTGCCTATCGGGCTATCCTGGGCAGCGACCTTATTCCTGAAGAATCGCCCTATGACAAAGAACGGCTGATGTGGCGAATTTTCAGACTGTTGCCCGGGCTGGGTACGGAATCTCTTTTTGATCCTTTGCACCGGTTCCTTGCACACGATACAGACCAGCGTAAACGCAGTCAGTTGGCCGGCCATCTGGCCGATCTTTATGACCAGTACCAGGTGTACCGGGCTGATTGGCTTGATGACTGGGCCCAGGGTGTCGACCGGTTGACCAGGGCAGCGGGACAGCCCGCCCCCCTGGATGCAGATCAGCTCTGGCAGGCTGAACTCTGGCGCAGGATCAAGGCAGATGTCCCAGAAGAACTCAGAACCATAGGGCGGTCCGATCTCCATCACAGATTTCTGGAAAAGGCCCGAGCATTGAACGGGCACCGCCCCAGAGAATTGCCTCCCCGGGTCATTGTGTTCGGTATTTCCTCTCTGCCCCGGCAGGTGCTGGAAACCCTGCATGCCGTATCCTCACTGTGCCAGGTCTTGCTTTTTGTACACAATCCCTGCCGGCATTTCTGGGCCGACATCATAGAAGACCGGGAGCTTTTGCGCATTGAGCACGCCCGGCACAAAGCCAAGGCCACCATGCCCGAACCTCTGGATCCCGTGCTGCTTCACCAACATGCCAATCCCCTGCTTGCGGCATGGGGAAAACAAGGCAGGGATTATATCGGCCTGCTGTACGGGTATGATACACCCGCAAATTATGCAACAGCTTTTGCCCAGATCGATTTGTTTGAGGATTTTCTGGTCCCCGGAGGCGACAATTTCCTTTTACAGCAGGTCCAGCAGGCGGTTCTTGATCTTGATCCTCTTCCGAAGAATGGCGACGAAAAACCGGCGATTGAACCAGAAGATGAGTCCATCCGTTTTCATCTGGCCCACAGCCGGCAACGGGAAGTGGAGATTCTCCAGGACCAGCTCCTCCATTGTTTTGAGATTCTGGAAGACTTAAAGCCCCGGGACATTATTGTGATGACCCCTGACATCGAATCCTATGCCCCGCATATCGAAGCGGTTTTCGGGAACCTGTCTATGACGGATCCCCGTTTTATTCCCTTTACCATTGCAGATAAGCCCAACCGAGAAAGCGTGCCCCTGCTCAAGGCCATAGAAACCCTTTTGCACCTGCCCGATTCCCGCATGGGGGTCAGTGAGGTCATGGACCTTCTCGAGGTCGGGGCTTTCCGAAAACGATTCAAGATTGAAGCTGACGATTTGCCGAAGCTGCGGCAATGGATTGAAGGGGCCGGGATCTCCTGGGGGCTGCATGGTGAACAGCGCACCTTTTTCGGACTGCCTGACGGGTTGGAACAGAACACCTGGGCCTTTGGCCTGGACCGTATGCTTTTAGGCTATGCCGTGGGCAAAGGCGCGGCATGGAATGGTATAGAACCCTATGAAGAAGTAGGCGGGCTCGATGCGGCTTTAGCAGGACTCTTGTTCGATGTGATCCGGCAACTGGCAAGCCTGTGGCAGGATCTGACCCAAACAGGGCCCCCGACTACCTGGTGCCAACGGGTCCGCACGCTTGTCCAGGATTGTTTCATGGCCCAGGACAGCCAGGACCATTTGACCTTAAGCCGTCTGGACCAGGTCCTGGATCAGTGGCTGGATGCCTGTCACCAGGCCGGGCTGGAGGAAGCATTAAATCTGACTGTTGTTCGGGCATTTCTTCTGGCCCGGATGAAAGAATCCAGCATCTCCCAGCGGTTTCTGGCGGGTATGGTGAATTTCGGGACCTTGATGCCCATGCGAGCCATTCCCTTCCGGGTGGTCTGCCTTTTAGGCATGAACGACGGAGATTTTCCCAGAAGCCACCCCCCGCTTGATTTTGATCTCATGGCCAGCAGAGGGTTGTATCGGCCCGGGGACCGTTCCCGGCGGGAGGATGACCGATACCTTTTCCTGGAAGCTTTGCTTTCGGCCCGGGAGCGGATGTACATCTCCTATATAGGCCGGGATGACCGGGACAACAGTAAACGTATGCCTTCGGTTCTGGTAGGGCAGTTCCGGGACTACCTTGCAGCTGGATGGTGCTTGCAAAAGGACGGTCCTGGCAGCAAAGATCTGCTGGATGCACTGACCTGCACCTATCCTTTGCAGCCCTTTGGCAAGGAGTATTTCCTTAACAACCGGCCCGCCCTTTTCACTTATGCCCATGAGTGGCGAACTTCCTTGGACACCGAAAAAAAACAGAGCCCGAAGCCAAATTTTTACCAGCTCCCGGACCCACCTGATCTTGTGGGACGCCTGAACCTGAGTTCTTTGATCCGGTTTTTTAAAAATCCGATCAGGTATTTTTTCAATCAGCGTTTGTCCGTCCGCTTTGATGACCTGTCTGTGGTCGGCCAGGATCAAGAACCCTTTGTCCTGGATTATCTGGCTTCTTTTGGACTGGGCAATCAGTTGCTGGAAGCCGGGCTTCATGCAGGGCATGCAGATGCCTCGCCTGCTGTGGCGGCAGAGGCCCTGCGTCTGACCCGGACCGGGGTTCTGCCCATGGCCGGATTTGGCCGTCTCGCCGCCCAAGAGCTTGCAGAACCGGTGATGCATATGCTGCAAGGCCATCAGGTACTGGTGGACCAATGGCCCTGCCCCTGTGATCCCATGGAGATCACCCTGCACATTGCCCCGGATGACATGCCGCCTGCTGTTCTGGATGACTGGCTGGATAAGATCCATACAATCAATGCTCCGGGTGAAATCAATGAGTACAAAGATATGGCCCGGTGTGCCCGCTGGGAATTTTATCCACTGTCCATTATGGGCGACACAGGAGACATTACCCGGCTGCACAGCCTGGCAGGACTCTGGGTGAAACATGTGGCCGGGTGCGCCCAGGGTATCAGCCTTGCCAGTCATCTTGTGGCCCCGGACAAAACGGTTTCTCTTTCCCCCCTGACGCAATCCCTGGCCCGGAAAACTCTTTCGGAGATGGTCTTATGTTTGTACAAGGGGCTGCGTTGGCCTTTGCCGGTCACGGCTAAAACCGGCCTGGCCTATACCCATACCCTGCTCTCCAAAGATGAGGACCAGGCGAGGGCCGAGGCTCTAAAGACTTACCAAGGGAGCGATTTCCGGCCAGGTGAGCTCAATTATGATCCTTATCTGCAAAGAGCCTATCCCCGGTTTGCAGATGTATGGCAGTTCCAGGACAATCTTTTTGTTTCCCTTTGCCAGACTTTGTATACCCCCCTGGTTGCAGCCCTGAAAGAAGAGGAATAACCATGGTTAAAAAAGTACATCCAATGACCTTCCCTCTCAACGGGGCCCGGCTCATCGAAGCCAGTGCAGGAACGGGCAAAACCTACACCATTGCAGCCCTCTACCTTCGTCTGGTTCTGGGGCACGGCAAAGAAAAGGGATTTACCCGGCCCTTGACTCCTCCGGAAATCCTGGTGGTCACCTTTACCAATGCGGCCACTGAAGAGCTTCGCGAGAGGATTCGCAGTCGGCTGACCGAGGCAGCCGGATTTTTCAGAGGAATTGTGGACGGGGATACTTTTCTGCGAGACCTGAAGAATGAATACAAGCCCGATGAATGGCCGGCCATGGCCATGCGCCTGGACCAGGCCGCCCATTGGATGGATGAATCCGCCATTCACACCATTCATGCCTGGTGTCAGCGTATGCTTCGACAGCATGCCTTTGACAGTTTATCCCTGTTTGATCTGGAACTTGCCCCCAGCGACCAAGATCTGCTCGAAGAAGCGGCCTGTGATTTCTGGCGGGCCAGACTGTATCCTCAACATGTTGCAACATTATCATTATTTAAGGCCGTGGTCCAGATCTCCACGCCCCAGGAGCTGCTCAAACAGGTTTTGCCCATCATCAGTGCTCTGGAGTATGTCGGCGAGACCCGGGAGGATGATCCGTTTGCCATGCTGGATCAGCGCATGCAATCCATAGAAACGGCACGGCTTGTCTGGGCAGCGGATTTTGACAAGGCTGTGGCGCAAATAAACCAAGCCCGGACTGACAAGACCCTGAACAACAACAAATACCAAGCAGCCTCCCTGGAAAAATGGATTGCGCAACTCGAGCAATGGGTCAATCGTGCCGGCCCTGTGCCGGGTGACCAGGTTCTGGAAAAATTGTCATCCAAAGGCCTGGCTGCCGGGACATCTAAAAACAAGACCCCCCCGGACCATCCAGCCTATGATGCATTGGACCGGCTCAATGAGGATCTTGCATCAATGGACCTTAAACAGGCCTTTGTGTACCACGCCGCAGCCGAGATCCATACAAGGGTCTTGACGGCCAAGGATCGTCTCTCCCGGATGGGCTTCAATGATCTGCTGACCCGGCTGGGCCAGGCCTTGTCCCAGCCGGGAACAGAGGAAAACCGCCTGGCCCGGGTGATCCGTGAACAGTTTCCCGTGGCCATGATCGATGAGTTCCAGGACACGGATCCGGTCCAGTACAGTTCCTTTGGCACCATTTATCTACACCGGGAAAATACAGGGCTCTTCATGATCGGTGATCCCAAACAGGCCATCTATGCCTTCAGAGGCGCCGATATCCATACCTACCTCAAAGCAAGGCAGGATACCAAGGGACACCATTATACCCTGGAGAAAAATTACCGGTCCACGCGGGCCATGGTGGCGGCGGTCAACCAGGTCTTTGCCAGGGCATCCCACCTGCCCCGGGGGGCTTTTCTGTTCAAGGATCATATCCCCTTTGTGCCGGTGAAGGCACAGGGCCGGCAGGAAACGCTCAGCGTAGAGGATCAGCCGGTCCCGGCCATGACCCTGTGGTGCATAGACCAGGACAAACCCATTATAAAGACAGGCCCTGAAGGCTACATTACCCGGATGGCCCAGGCTTGTGCCCATGAGATCACCCGGTTGATCAACCTGGGGAGCCAGACTCCCTGCCGGGCAGGCTTTGCTGAATTGGGAAAAGAGATGATCCCGCTGAGACCCTCGGACATTGCCGTTCTTGTCCGGGATGGCAGGGAAGCGGCTGCCGTTCGGTCTGCGCTGACAGAGCGGGGGGTCAAATCGGTCTATCTGTCGGATCGGGAATCGGTGTTTTCTACCTCTGAAGCCCGATCCCTGCTGCATATTCTCCAGGCATGTTCCGACCCCACCAATGATGGCCTGCTCAGAACTGCCCTGGCGACACCGATTGTGGATCTCTCCTATGAAACCCTTGACCGGCTCAAACAGGACGAACTGGCCTGGGAGGCTGAACAGGAACGGTTCAAGCAGTTGCAGAGCATCTGGCACTACCAGGGTGTGCTGCCCATGGTCAGGGCCTTGCTTGCAGGGTTCAACGCAGGAGCCAGGATGTTGGCAGCCCCTGAGGGGGAGCGGCAGCTCACCAATGTGCTCCACCTGGCCGAGATGCTTCAGGCAGCGGCAGCCGACCTTGACGGTGAACAGAGCCTGATCCGGTGGCTGGCCGGTCAGATTGCCACCCCCCTGGGGGGTGGCGACGATCAGATTCTCCGCCTTGAAAGCGACCAGGCCCTGGTCCGGGTCGTAACCATCCACAAAGCAAAAGGCCTGGAATATCCCCTGGTGTTCCTGCCCTTTATATGCAGTTTCAGAAAAGTGACCGCAGCCAATTCTTCCCTGGTAAAAATTCATGACCCGGATGGGACTGTCCGGATGGTGATGAACCCAAAAGGTGAGGATCTTGAAACAGCGGATCAAGAACGGTTGGCTGAGGACCTGCGCATACTGTATGTGGCCCTGACCCGGGCCTGCCATGCCTGCTGGCTAGGCATGGGCGTTATGGGCAAGGTTACCAGAAAAGGAGAAACCACCGACCTGCACCAGGCAGCCATTGGTTATCTGCTCAAGGGGGGGGAGGTGATTCCCACCGCTGAGCTCCCGTCCATCCTTGCTGAGATCAAGGGAGATTGTGATGCCATTGCCGTGCTGCCCCTGCCGGATCTTTCTGTGGACATTGCGGCTCCTGAGCCTGATAATCAGGTGCTATTGCCTGCGAGGAGTTTTTCCGGGACTATTCCTCATAATTGGCGGATAACCAGTTATTCCGGGATACTCACCGGTGCGGCCATGCCGGATGCCGGGATAGATACAGCTCTATCGCTTCATGAAACAGCCGTGGACTCTCCCGACTCCCCGGCCCAGGACCAGCTCCAGGAAAGCGCGGGAGAAGAAAGGCTATCCCTGGAGGTCCCCCTCGGGTCCCGTTCCATCCACACTTTTGCCCGGGGTCCGGAACCGGGAACATTTCTCCATGATATCCTGGAATGGGCTGCGCACACGGGATTTGATCGGGTAGCACATGACCCTGCCGGCACTCGGGACAAGGTCATAAGCCTGTGCAGGCGCAGAGGGTGGGACTTGTGGCCTGACGTTCTTTCCGACTGGCTCCTGGCATTGCTGCACACTCCTTTACTTCTGCCTGAAACCTCCATAACTCTGGCCAGTCTTGCCGCAGAACAATGCCGGGCGGAAATGGAGTTTCTCTTTGCAGCTCACCAGGTGGACATCCGTTCTCTGGACCGTTTGGTGACCGAGAGAGTGCTACCGGGCATTGTCCGGCCAGTGTTGCGGCAGGACCGGGTCAACGGCATGCTCAAAGGGTTCATCGATCTTGTTTTCAGTATTGAGGGCCGGTATTTTGTCCTGGACTACAAATCCAACTATCTGGGTGAAGACCAACGCGCCTACGGGCAGGATGCCATGGCCCGGGCCATGGCCGGGCACCGGTACGATCTTCAATACCTGCTGTATACGCTGGCCCTGCACCGACTGCTCAAGGCCCGTCTTCCGGTTTATGACTACGAAAGGGATGTGGGCGGTGTTGTCTATCTGTTTGTACGAGGGGTGAACGAGTCGGGCCAAGGGGTCTATGCGGACAAGCCCCCGGCAAGCCTGATCAAAGAGCTGGACAACTTATTTAAGGAAAAAGAATCCCATGATGCCCCTCGTTGATTTTTTTGATCTGATCCATACCTGGACAGCCCGGGGCTGGCTCAGACCCATTGACCAGGCATTTGTGATGTTTTTACACCGTCAGGACCAATGTGCCTCTTCACTGGTGCTGCTCGGGGCGGCCCTGGCCAGCCACCAGTTGGGGCGGGGCCATATCTGCCTGGATGTGGACAGTGTTTTGGCTGATCCCGATGAGACCCTTTCTCTTCCTCCTGAGACAGAGGCAGGAGAAGATATGCCTGCCCCCCCCTCCCGGATTCTCTGTGGTCTGAGCAAAGAGATCTGGGTCGATGAATTCTCCAAGTCGGCTCTGGTTGGCAAGGACACGGAAAGCGCCCCCCTGGTGCTGCAGCAGGGCCGTCTCTACCTGAGGCGCTATTGGCAGTATACCCGGCAGGTCGCCCGGGAAATCCTCGACAGGGTGGGACAGACCCTCCCCGTCCCTGAAGATTTTGAAGATCGTCTGGATGAACTGTTTGCCAAGCTGAGAGACTCCGAAGAAAAGAAGAAACAAACCATCCATTGGCAGAGCGTGGCAACGGCCATCGCCGCCGCTTCCAGGTTCTGCGTAATTTCTGGAGGGCCCGGGACCGGTAAAACCACCACCGTGGTTCAGATACTGGGCCTGCTGCAGGGTATCGCTCTGGAGCACGGCAAGGTACTTCGGATTCGTCTGGCCGCCCCCACGGGAAAGGCCGCAGCCCGACTTACAGAATCCATATCCACAGCCATGGACTTTTTACCGGAACAACTCCAGGCCCATATGCCCACCGAAGTTGCGACCCTGCACCGGCTTTTAGGCACCCGTCCTGATACCCGCCAGTTTGTCCACAACCGGAACAATCGGCTGCATGTGGATCTTCTGGTGGTGGACGAGGCGTCCATGATTGATCTTGAAATGATGGATGCCCTGCTGGACGCCCTGCCCCCGCATACGCGGCTGATCCTTTTAGGTGACAAGGATCAGCTGGCATCCGTGGAAGCTGGATCTGTGCTCGGAGATATCTGCACCAATGCCTCAAAACCAAGCTATAACCCTGAAAACGTTAACTTTATAAAAAAAGTCACCGGATACGACCTGTCAGCGTATTCCGGCCCTGGAACCGACATGGATCAGCGGATCGTTGTGTTGAGAAAAAGCCACCGTTTCCATGAAAACAGCGGTATCGGTGCTTTGGCCCGTGCAGTGAACCAGGGCGATGGGCAACAGGTCTCCACTGTGTGGGAACAAGGGTATGCCGATATTTCTCGGCAGGTGATCAATTCCTGTGAAGATGCAGGGTTTCGCAATCTGGTACTCGACGGTAACGCAAAATCATTTCCACAGGCCGCTGAACAGCCGGTCGGTTACCGGGAGTATCTTGAAATTATGGCCAGGGGATCCGGGGACTGGCCGTCGGAGGACCACTGGCTCAGAACCGTCCTGGCGAGTTTTAACCGGTTTCAGCTCCTGAGCCCCATTCGCAAAGGAGATTGGGGCGTGGAAGGGCTGAACCATATTGCAGCCCGGATCCTCTACAATGCCGGGCTGATACGGACCACCCGGGGATGGTATCCGGGCCGACCGGTGATGGTCACCCGGAACGACTATACTCTGGGGCTCATGAACGGGGACATCGGTATTGTCCTTGAAGTGAGTATTGACGGCCCCCAAAACCATGCAAAAGAAAAGCTGCCAGCAACGGTCCTGCGGGTGATCTTTCCCATGGCGGATGGTTCCCTGAAGCAGGTACTCCCCTCAAGGCTTGGAGCTGTGGAAACCGTCTATGCCATGACCGTTCATAAATCCCAGGGGTCGGAATTTGACCATACAACCCTGGTCATGCCCGATACCTTGAGTCCAGTGCTGACCCGGGAACTTATCTATACCGGCATCACCCGGGCCCGATCCTTTTTTACCCTGGCAGCATCGTCACCCGATCTGCTGGCGGCAGCAGTGGCACAGCGGACGCACAGGGCTTCCGGCCTTGGAGATTTATTGTCCCAAGGAACAGGGTCAGGCCTATAAGTTAGCAAGATCTTCCATTGGTAACAAAGAGCCGCTTCCCCCTTGCGTACCCTGCCCTTCCCGGATATGTTGCGGATTTTTTTCGCTGCGCACTCTGATACTCCTCTGTTCCCTTTGTCTCTTTTCCTGTGAGTTTCCATGATCCATCTGACCAATATCACCAAGCAACACGGTTCCCGGGTTTTATTCCGCAACGCCTCAATGCAGATTCTCCCTGCCACCCGCACCGGTCTGGTCGGCCCCAACGGGGCAGGCAAGACGACAATTTTTCGTCTGATCACCGGCCAGGAGGAACCGGACAAAGGTGAGGTCTCCTGCCCCAAACGGACGGTAATCGGCTATTTTTCTCAGGAGGTGGGCGATATGTGCGGCCGTTCGGCTCTGGCCGAAACCATGGCCACAGCCGGGGAGATCACCACCCTGGGCGAGCAGATCCGGGAAATGGAAGTCGCAATGGCTACGCCGATGGAAGACGACGAGTTGGCAGCCCTGCTTGAACGCTACGGCAACGCCACCGAGGAGTTCGAGCACCGGGGAGGCTATGACCTGGAAAACCGTGCCCAAGCGGTGCTTACCGGGCTAGGTATCGGAGCTGACCGATGGAATTTTCCGGTCGAATCCTTCAGCGGCGGATGGAAAATGCGCATCGCCCTGGCCGGCATCCTCACCATCAACCCGGACGTTCTCCTTCTCGACGAACCAACCAACCATCTTGACGTCGAATCCATTGTCTGGCTGGAAGGATGGCTGATGAACGAATTCAAAGGGGCATTGCTGATGACATGCCATGACCGCGAGTTCATGAACCGGTTGGCCGGCCGGATTGTCGAAGTGGCCAATCAGAACGTGACAACCTACAGCGGTAATTATGATTTTTACCTGCGCGAACGGGACATCCGCCGTGAACAGTTGTTGGCCAGTCACCGGCGCCAGCAGGAGATGCTGGCTAAGGAGGAGGACTTCATTGCCCGCTTCGGAGCACGGGTTTCCCATGCCGCCCAGGTGCAGTCGCGGATCAAGAAGCTGGAGAAGATCGAACGGATCGAACTGCCACCCGAGCAGCGGGTCATCAAATTCGAATTTACCGAACCGCCCCGCAGTGGTGACGACGTTGCCCGCCTGGACGGACTCGGCAAGATCTGGCTGCAACCCGACGGCACAACCTGCCAGGTGTTCAGCGGCCTTGCTGGCATGATCAGGCGACAAGAAAAAATCGCCCTCACCGGCCGCAATGGGGCCGGAAAATCAACCCTGCTCAAGGTGCTGGCCGGTCAGACCGAGCCAACCACCGGTACGGTGACTATCGGGGCTAACGTCTTTGCCGGTTATTTCAGTCAGCATTCCATGGACCTGCTCGACGGCGACAGGACAGTAGCCGAAACCGTGCAGGCGGCCATGCCCCAGGTCAATATCGGCGTGGTCCGCAACCTCTGCGCCGCTTTCCTGTTCCAGGGGGACGATGTCGATAAAAAAATTAAAATCCTCTCAGGCGGCGAAAAAAGCCGGGTGGTACTGGCCATACTGCTGGCACGACCGCTCAATTTCCTCATCCTCGACGAACCCACCAACCACCTCGACATCCAATCGCGCGAGGTGCTGCTGGCAGCGCTGCAACAATTCACCGGCACCCTGATCATGGTCAGCCATGACCGCTGGTTCCTCCGCTCCCTGGTGAATCGGGTTTTTGAAATCGACCACGGCCAGATGCGCATTTTCGAGGGCAACTACGATTATTACCTGGAACAGATCACCCCTGCGGTCCTTCCAGGCGAGGCATGAAGGAAGGAAGGAAACCCTTG